>NZ_BAAAPH010000005.1:238838-374125 GCF_039531045.1 Kribbella hippodromi
GCGGGGAGCACACCGGCCGCACGACCGGCGGGGAGCACACCGGCCGCACGACCGGCGGGGAGCACACCGGCCGCACGACCGGCGGGGAGCACACCGGGCGCACGGTTGGTTGGGAGCGCACCGGACGAACGGTCGGTGGGGAGGATTGCGGGCGCACGGTCGGCGGGGTGGGCGCCGGGCTCGCGATCGGTGGGGAGGATTGCGTGCGCACGGTCTGTGGGGAGCGCGCCGGGCGCACGGTTGGTGGGGAGGACTGTGGTGGCGGCGTGGTGATCCGGCAGCTGACTCCGGGGGTTGACCTGGTCCGGAACCCGCGCGGGGCTTCGGATCTGGTGCTGCTGGCGCATGGGGGCGAGGAGGAGTCGCTCGGAAACCCGCACCTCTGGCGGCCCGCTTTACTCCGGATGTGGCCGTTCGCAGCAGCCGCACGATCGGTGGCCCCGAACGCCGCCATCGGCTTCATCCGCTACCGCCACCGCGGCTGGAACGCCACCCCAGCCGACCCACCCGACCCGGCTGGCTCGCGTGACCCGGCTGACCGAGCTGACCCGCGTGATCGAGCTGACCCACGTGACCGGGCTGACCCGCGTGACCCGGCTGACCGGGCCGACCCGCGTGACCGGGCTGACCGGGCTGACCTGCGTGACGGGACTGGCCGGGGTGATCTGGCTGACCGGGCTGGCTCGCCTAACCCGGCTGACTTGGGAGCCGGTGGGGCGGGGGATCCGGTGGTTGATCTTTGGCGTGTGTTGGATGAGCTGCCTGCGGTGGTGCGGCGGGTGTTTTTGATTGGGCATTCGATGGGTGGACGAGCTGTGGTTGCTGCCGGCGATCATGCGCGGGTTGCTGGAGTGCTTGCGTTGGCGCCTTGGTTGCCTGCGGGGGAGCCGCTGGTCGCACTGCGGGCGCCGGTGATTTTCGCGCATGGAACGGACGACACGATCACCGATCCGGCGACCACGATGGCGTACGCGGCGCGGCTGCGGGCGGCGGGTACACCCGTGCGCACGTACTTGCTGGCCGGCGAAGACCACGCCATGCTGCACCGCTCCGGCGACTGGAACAGGCTGGTAGAAGATTTCGTCCGCTCCGCCCAGGCCGGAGATGCGCCGTCCGGCAGTCAGGAACTCCCGGCGCCCGAGCAGCCGCCCGGGTCGGCCTTCCGCGTGCAAGCAGCCGCCGTCGCGGAGATCGCGCTGACTCGACTCCGCTTGCCGATACGCGAGCGCTTCCGCGTCTGACGGCTTGCGGTGCGCGAGTGGTTCCGCGTGTGACGGGGGGTGGTGCGCGAGTGCTTCCGCGGGTGGCGGCTGATGGTGCGCGAGTGCGTCTGCGGGTGACGGGTGACGGTGCGCGAGTGTGTCCGCGGCGGCTGGCTGTGCGTGAGTGGTTTCGCGGGTGGCGGGTGGTGGCGCGGCGGTGGTGTGGGTGTGGTGGGAGCAGAGGCCTGGGGGTGGTGCGTACCGCTTGCTCCCCAGGTGAACGGTCAGCGGCCAACCGGTTTCGTGGTCCAGCGTGCCGAAGTCAGGTGAACGCCCGGCGTTGCCTGGGTGACGGGTTAGTGGCGGGTCTCCGGGGAGCGCGGCAGCGGACGCAGCACCTCGCCCGCCGGCAAGTCACCCGGAGACCCGCACGCGAGTCGATCATATGTTCGAATACAACTCGAGCGCAAGTAGGATCATCCACAAATCCCCGCGAGCAAGCTCGGCACGTGACAGATCCGGTGGGGAAGTCATCCCGTGACGCGGCGGCAGGAGTAGGCGACGGCGTCGCGGCCGATCCGGGTGATGATCAGGGTCGCGGACGTACGGCCTTTCGGTGCGAGCTTCTTGCGCAGCTGGGCCGGGTCGAGGTCCACGCCGCGCTTCTTGATCTCCAGGGTGCCGATTCTCTGCGTACGGACCCACGTACGCAGAGCCTTCTCCTTGTAGGGCAGCTCTTCCAGTACTTCGTACGCGGATGCGAGTGGTGTCGGGACGTACTTGGCTGCGGTGACGTAAGCGATGCGCGGGTCCAGCAGCCACCCGTCGACCACTGCCGCAACAGCAGTGACCAGACCGGCGCGTACAACGGCACCGTCCGGCTCGTAGATGTACTGGCCGACCGGACCGGCGTCAGCGGGTGGGGCGGCTGAGACGGTCACTCCGCCCGGTAGCAGGGTCGCTCGTCGCGGCGTACCTCCGTACAGGGCGCCGGACCAGAGTGCGGCCTCTTTTACCTCGCCGGAGTCGCTGATCCACTCTGCTTCCACGTCTGCCGGGATCGCGTCGTGCGGGATGCCCGGTGCGACCTTCACACAGGCCGTTCGCTGCAGTAGGTCGGTGACGAACGACCAGGGCGGCGAGTAGGCGTTGTGGTCGAACACCCGTCGTCCGTCGGCTCGCCGGGCTGGGTCCGCGAACACCACGTCGTACGGGGTGAGGTCCGTGGACTCCGCATCGCCTACTAGTACCCGTCCGGTCAGTCCGAGGGCGGTGAGGTTGGCCCGGGCGGTGGCTGCGGTTTCTGGATCGCGTTCCACTCCAGTGACCTGGAGTCCGGCGCGGGCGGCGCTGATCAGGTCGCCGCCGATCCCGCACCCCAGGTCAACCACGCCGGCTCCGGGCAGAGCGGCCGCGATCCGGGCAGCTCGGTGCGTACCCACTGTGGTCCTGGTTGCTTGTTCCAGACCGTCCGGCGTGAAGTACATGCGCTCGGCGTCCGTACCGAACTTGGCGACTGCCCGGTGGCGCAGTGCGGCTTGGGTAACCACGGCAGTCACCAGCTCAGCCTCGTACCGCCGCCGCAGCTTCTCCACCAACTGCAGCTCCCTGCCGGCCTGGTACTCGCCGCACGCAGCAGCCAGTACCTCGGCCCCGGGTCCGTCCAGCAAGGCGGTGACAGTCACCCGGCAACTTTAGATTGGCGAAATCTTGGCACTCGAGTTGACCGAGTGCTAATCGCGGCCTAGATTCGGTGTTGGCACTCTCCAGGGGAGGGTGCCAGCGGTCCGGCCTCTGACCCCCGCGACGGCAGGGGAGCGCGACCACATCGAAAAGACAAGCGAATTCGACCGTGGAGGTCAGCAAGTGTCGGTCACGATCAAGCCGCTCGAGGACCGTGTCCTCGTCGCGCCGCTCGAAGCCGAGCAGACCACGAAGTCCGGCCTGGTGATCCCGGACACCGCCAAGGAGAAGCCGCAGGAGGGCGAGATCCTCGCCGTCGGCCCGGGCCGGATCGACGACAACGGCAACCGCGTCCCGCTGGACGTCGCCGTCGGCGACAAGGTCATCTACTCCAAGTACGGCGGCACCGAGGTCAAGTACGACGGTCAGGACTACCTGATCCTGGGCGCCCGCGACATCCTCGCAGTCGTCAGCAAGTGACGAACCACCGCTGTTCCTGACCGACACCGCCCCGGAGCCGCTGGCGCCGGGGCGGAGTGGGTTCCGGCCGGCCGCCACGGCGGCCCGGCCGGGGAACCGCGGCCGGCTCGACGCCTGCACCGAAGACATTCAGAAAAGGACTGGTTCTCTTCATGCCGAAGATCCTCGAGTTCGACGAGAACGCGCGGCGCGCGCTGGAGCGCGGCGTCGACAAGCTCGCGAACACGGTCAAGGTGACGCTGGGGCCGAAGGGCCGCTACGTCGTCCTGGACAAGAAGTGGGGCGCCCCGACCATCACCAACGACGGTGTCACCGTCGCCCGTGAGGTCGAGCTGGACGACCCGTTCGAGAACCTTGGTGCGCAGCTCACCAAGGAGGTCGCCACCAAGACCAACGACATCGCCGGTGACGGCACCACCACCGCGACGGTGCTGGCGCAGGCGCTGGTGCACGAAGGCCTGCGGGCGGTTGCCGCGGGCGTCAACCCGATGGGCCTCAAGCGCGGTATCGAGGCGGCCGTCGAGGCCGTGTCGGCCAAGCTGGTCGAGACCGCCCGTCCGGTGGACGACAAGGGCGACATGGCCCACGTCGCCACCATCTCCGCCCGGGACGCCGAGATCGGCAGCCTGATCGCGGACGCGTTCGACAAGGTGGGCAAGGACGGTGTGATCACCGTCGAGGAGTCGAACACGTTCGGCACCGAGCTCGAGTTCACCGAGGGCATGCAGTTCGACAAGGGCTACATCTCGCCGTACTTCATCACCGACGCCGAGGCCGGCGAAGCGGTGCTGGAGGACCCGTACATCCTGATCCACCAGGGCAAGATCTCCGCGATCGCGGACCTGCTGCCGCTGCTGGAGAAGGTCGTGCAGTCCGGCAAGGCGCTGCTGATCATTGCCGAGGACGTCGAGGCCGAGGCGCTGTCCACCCTGGTGGTGAACAAGATCCGCGGCAACTTCACCTCCGTCGCCGTCAAGGCGCCGGGCTTCGGTGACCGCCGGAAGGCGATGCTGGAGGACCTGGCCGCGCTCACCGGCGCGCAGGTGGTGGCCCCGGAGGTCGGGCTGAAGCTCGACCAGGTCGGCCTCGAGGTGCTCGGTTCGGCTCGCCGGATCGTGGTCTCGAAGGACAACACCACCGTCGTCGAGGGCGCCGGCAAGGCCGACGACATCGACGGCCGGGTGAACCAGATCAAGGCCGAGATCGAGCGCACCGATTCCGACTGGGACCGGGAGAAGCTGCAGGAGCGGCTGGCCAAGCTGGCCGGTGGCGTCTGCGTGATCAAGGTCGGCGCGGCCACCGAGGTCGAGCTGAAGGAGAAGAAGCACCGGATCGAGGACGCGGTGTCCGCGACCCGGGCCGCGATCGAGGAGGGCATCGTCGCCGGCGGCGGCTCCGCCCTCGTGCACGCGGCCACCGTGCTGGACAGCGGTCTCGACCTGGAGGGCGACGAGCTCGCCGGCGTCCGGATCGTCCGCAAGTCGGTCGTCGAGCCGCTGCGCTGGATCGCCGAGAACGGTGGCTACGAGGGGTACGTCGTGACCTCGAAGGTCGCCGAGCTCGAGGTCGGCAGCGGCTTCAACGCGGCCACCGGCGAGTACGGTGACCTGCTGGCGCAGGGCGTCCTGGACCCGGTCAAGGTGACCCGGTCCGCGCTCGCCAACGCCGGCTCGATCGCCGCGCTGCTGCTCACCACCGAGACCCTGGTGGTGGACAAGCCCGAGGAAGAGGAGCCCGCCGCGGCCGGTCACGGCCACGGTCACGGTCACTGACCTCCAGGCAGGCAGTTCGGCAGCACAGCACAGCACAGCACACCCAGCACCGCCCGGCAGGCAACTGCCGGGCGGTGCTGTGTTTTCGGGGCTTTCGGGGTTTTCGGGGTTTCGGGAACCGGCTTTACGGAAACTAAGGTGCGTCTGGTGACGAATACTTTCCGCGAAACCGGCGTACGCATCCGGAACCGCCGCGACGAGGACCTCGATGTCTGCGTCGGACTGCTCCGCGCGGTGCATGAACAAGCCGGGTACCCGATCAACTGGCCGGAGGATCCGCGCGGGTGGCTGACGCCCGCGAGCCGGCTCGGGTGCTGGGTCGCGGAGAGCGACGGGCGGGTCGCGGGGCATGTCGTACTGACCGCCGTAGGGGATCGCGCCGAGGTGGAGCGGCTGTTCGTGGACCCGGCGGTGACGCGGAAGGGGATCGGGCGACGGCTGCTCGACCACTGTGTGACGACCGCCGCCGAGCTCGGCCGGGAGCTGTCGCTCGAAGTGGTGGACAACCGCGGGGCCGCCGTGCATCTCTACCGGCGCGCGGGATGGACCGAAACCACGCGTACGCCGATCGACTGGGGCGGCGAACAGGCCACCGAACTGATCCGTTTCAGCCCGCCCGTAAGTACCTGACTGGTCAGTAGTGACAGATCGTGATCAAACGAGGGGCTGGATCACGCCCAGCCACTAGGCAACAAGAGTTGAGCGCCGTACCATCTTTCAGGCTGACCGGTCTGACACGAGGGGGCGAGGGGTGACCGAGGTCCGAGTACCTGACACCCACGACCGGGTCGAGCTCAGGGATCTTGCCGCGCTGGCCGGCGACGGGGACCGTACAGCTCTCAACGACCTGCTCACCAGGGTGCGCGCTGTGGCGCACCGCTACGTCCGGTCCCGGTTGTGGACCTATCCCGGCGGCGCCGACATGGTCGACGACGTCGCGCAAGAGGTATGTGTCGCGGTGTTCGGCGCGCTCAGCCGGTACCGGGACGAGGGGAGGCCTTTCGAGGCTTTCGTCTACGGCATCGCGGCCCGCAAGGTCGCCGATGCCCAGCGTGCGTTCGCGGTCGCCGACGTCTCGACGCCGGACCTGCCGGACGGCGCGGACGAGTCACCGACGCCGGAGGAGCGCGCGGTTCGGCAGTCCGAGGTCCAGCACATCATCGGCCTGCTGGACAAGCTGCCGGAAAAGCTGCGGGAGATCCTGCGCCTTCGCGTCGTCGCGGGGTTGTCAGCCGAGGAGACCGGCCGGGCACTGGGAATGACACCGGGGGCGGTGAGGGTCGCACAGCATCGAGCGTTGAACACGCTCAGGGGGTATGTGGGGCATGAAGCACAGCTGGAACGAGGAAGAGCGGGGGAGGGGCATCATGGCTGACCGTTTCGACCTGGACGCGATCGAGTCCGATGACGCGCTGCTCGATCTGCTCGCCGCCGGTGGGGAGTCCGCCCGCTCGGCGGGCGAGCGCGACCCGGCCGTCCAACTGCTGGCCGATCTCCGGCTCGCGGTGGAGGTCGAGGACGAGCTCCCGGTGGAGACCATCGACGATCCGGAGAGCTTCCTGGCGCGGTGCGCCGCGATCAACCCGATCACCGACCCGTTCGCCCGCAAGGTGGCGACCCGGGGGCTGGCGCTCGGGGTGGCCGCGGTGGCGGCGCTGTCGGTCTCCGGGGTGGCGGCCGCCGTCAACGGCGATCCGCTGTCGCCGTACGAGAAGGTGATCGAGAAGGTGGTCGACGCGGTCCGCCCGCAGACCAGCTTCCCGAAGGAACAGCTCGACGGCCTGCCGGTGCTCGACAAGACCAAGATCGTCAAGGTCGCCAAGGACTACCAGGACAAGGCGCGGGCCGGTCACCTGGACCAGCCGGACGGTCCCGGCAACCCGGGTACCGACGACCCGAACGCGCGGGAGCTCCCGAACCCGCCGCAGGTCGTGGTCCCGGCGCAGAAGCCACTCGCGGTGCTGGACAAGCCGACGATCGGGCCGCCGGTGCCGGCGAAGCCGGTCGGCGACAAGACCGGCGACCCGGCGACGACCGACCCGGGCGGCAACGACCAGGGCGGCGGCGACCAGGGCACGGACAAGCCGACGGACCCGCCGAGCACGCCGACGACGCCGCCGCCGAGCGAGCCGACGGAACCGACGACCCCTACCAGCACGCCGACTCCGACGCCGACCGACCCGACCACCACGACGACGCCGACCACGCCGCCGAAGGGTGACACGGGCACCAGCGACGGTGGGACCCCGACCGGAACCCCGACCGGTGCGCCCAGCGGCGACCCCGGTACCGGCCAGGCCGGGAGTGGTGGCGACGCGGGTACGCCGTCCGCGGGCAGCACGACGACTCCGGGCAGTTCGGACACGACCGCGCCGAGTGGCGACACCACGGGCGGAACGGGCACCACTGGTACGGGCACCACTGGTACGGACACCAGCGGTACGGACACGACCGGTACGGGCACCACCGGCACCGGCTCGGCCGGCACTGGTGGTACGGACGGGACCGGTCTTCCGGCTACTGGTGGTGACGGGCAGAAGCCTGCTGGTGACGTCACCCAGGTCCCGAGTGACCTGACGAGCGTGGTCGGGCAGTTCATCGGCAACGCGATCCTGCCGGTACTGCCGACCCCGACCGGTACGCCGGCCACGCTGGAGAGCGCGCAGCGCTTCTTCGGCCCGGCCGACGCCGCCGCCAAGCCGCGGACCGGGCACCACGAGGCTGCCAAGGCCACCAAGTCGACCAAGTCCGGCAAGTCCACCAAGCACGACAAGGCGGCCGGCAAGTCAGCCAAGTCGGCCAAGGCGCACGGGAAGCATTCCAGCGGGAAGGTCAGCACCGGTTCGGTCCGGAAGGCCTATCCGAAGGGCAAGCACTCCACCGGCGAGTACCCGGAAGGCAAGCACGCGGCGATCGACCGTACGCATGGATCGACCGAGGACCTGGTGCTGCTGACCATCCTCGGCGTGATCAACAAGCCGACCGAGTAGGCGTTTTCCGGCACCGGCCCGGCCACCGCGATTCCGCGGCGGGCGGGCCGGTGCCGCGTGGGCCTGTGGATGGCCGATTCGGGTGCTGCTTGCGGCGCGGATAGGATGGGGTTCCGTTCTCGCCGTGTAAAGGTGCTCGTTTCCCCATGGACATCACACCCGCTGGAGTTCCCGACAAGTTTGCCGTCCTCGGCCTCACCTTCGACGACGTGCTGCTGCAGCCCAACGAGTCCGACGTCATCCCGTCCGAGGCGATCACCCGGTCCCGGGTGAGCCGCAACGTCTGGGTGAACATCCCGCTGCTGTCCAGCGCGATGGACACCGTCACCGAGGCGCGGATGGCGATCGCGATGGCCCGCCAGGGCGGTCTCGGCGTGCTGCACCGCAACCTCGCGATCGAGGACCAGGCCCAGCAGGTCGACCTGGTCAAGCGCTCCGAGTCCGGCATGATCGCGCAGCCGATCACGATCGGCCCGGACGCCAGCATCGGCGAGGCCGACGCGCTCTGCGGTCAGTACCGGATCTCCGGTGTTCCGGTGGTGGACGACGCCGGCGTCCTGGTCGGCATCGTCACCAACCGTGACATGCGGTTCGAGAACGACATGTCCCGCCCGGTCCGGGAGGTGATGACCCGGCAGCCGCTGATCACCGGCAGACAGGGCATCGCCGCCGACGACGCGATGGCGCTGCTGAGCAAGCACAAGGTGGAGAAGCTGCCGCTGGTCGACGACTCGGGCAAGCTCACCGGGCTGATCACGCTGAAGGACTTCGTCAAGCGCGACAAGTTCCCGCTGTCCACCAAGGACGCGACCGGCCGGCTGATGGTCGGCGCCGCGATCGGCTTCTTCGGCGAGGCGTACAAGCGGGCCATGACGCTGGTCGAGGCCGGGGTCGACGTGCTCGTCGTGGACACCGCGCACGGTCACTCGAAGGCGCAGATCGAGATCATCCGCAAGCTCAAGGCCGACCCGGCCACCCGCGGCGTCGACGTCGTCGGCGGCAACGTGGGCACCCGGGTGGGCGCGCAGGCGCTGGTCGACGCGGGCGCGGACGGCGTCAAGGTCGGCGTCGGGCCGGGCTCGATCTGTACCACCCGGGTGGTTTCGGGTGTCGGCGTGCCGCAGGTGACCGCGATCTACGAGGCGTCGCTGGCCTGCAAGCCGGCCGGCGTACCGGTGATCGGCGACGGCGGCCTGCAGTACTCGGGTGACATCGCGAAGGCGATCGTGGCCGGCGCGGACACGGTGATGCTCGGCTCGCTGCTGGCCGGTTGCGAGGAGTCGCCGGGTGACCTGGTGTTCATCAACGGCAAGCAGTTCAAGGCGTACCGCGGGATGGGCTCGCTCGGTGCGATGTCGTCCGGCGGGCTGCGCAAGTCGTACTCGAAGGACCGCTACTTCCAGCACGACGGCGGTTCCGACGAGAAGCTGATCGCCGAAGGCGTCGAAGGCCAGGTCCCGTATCGCGGCCCGCTGTCCGCCGTCGCCCACCAGCTGATCGGCGGCCTCCGCCAGTCGATGTGGTACACCGGCGCCCGCACCGTCCCCGAACTCCAGGAAAACGGCCGCTTCGTCCGCATCACCTCAGCCGGCCTCCAGGAGTCCCACCCCCACGACATCCAAATGACAGTAGAAGCCCCCAACTACTCCGGCCGCTGACCGCCCGACGCGGCACAAGCCCCGGCACCGGAAACCCTTGTCATTCGACAAGGGTTTCCCCATGTTGCCCGGCACCAGCCGGCTCAAGACACCACAGCGGCACCTGCTGAGATGTGACCGGCTCCCGCCGCCAACCGCACCCCCTGAACCAATCCCCGCGCAGTGGTCGCGGTCGTGATCCTCCCCAAACCGGTTTGGGGAGGACCTACCCGACGACTGGGGTTGGCTACTGCCTGATTCGGAAGGTACGACGCCCCAAACCGGTTTGGGGGCGGTGGAGGGCAGGCGTGGTGGGGTGGGGTGGGGTGGGCGTTTGGACAGGAGGTGTTCGTTGGGTGGTAGTGCACCTAGGCGGGGTGGGGTACATGTGTACGGCGTCTCGTGGGTGCACTACCTGTCGAGATGCAGATGGTCCGCGGTGGTGCGGCGGGACTTGCTGGGTGATGCCGTGACGCCGGGCTGCAGGTGGTTCTTGATCGGTGTTCTGGTCTCAGGGCGTGGGTGGACCAGATTCTCGTTCGGTGACTGCTGATCGGTAGGCTGGCCCCATGACCGAGATCGAGATCGGCCGGGCCAAGCGGGGGCGGCAGGCGTACGCGTTTGACGACATTGCGATTGTGCCGTCGCGGCGGACGCGGGACCCGGAGGAGGTTTCGGTCGCCTGGCAGATCGACGCGTACCGGTTCGAGCTGCCGATTCTGGCCGCGCCGATGGATTCGGTGATGTCGCCGGAGACGGCGATCGCGATCGGGAAGGCCGGCGGGCTCGGGGTGCTCAACCTCGAGGGGCTGTGGACGCGGTACGAGGACCCGTCCGGTCTGCTCGCCGAGATCACCCAGCTGGACGCGCAGCAGGCCACGCACCGGCTGCAGGAGATCTACGCGGCGCCGATCAAGCCGGAGCTGATCTCGCAGCGGGTGCAGGAGATCCGCGACTCGGGTGTGACCGTGGCGGGCGCGCTGTCGCCGCAGCGGACCAAGCAGTTTGCGAAGCATGTGGTGGACGCGGGCGTCGACCTGTTCGTCATCCGCGGCACGACGGTCTCCGCCGAGCACGTGTCCGGTCAGGCGGAGCCGCTCAACCTGAAGCAGTTCATCTACGATCTCGACGTCCCGGTGATCGTCGGTGGGTGCGCGACGCACCAGGCGGCGCTGCACCTGATGCGTACCGGCGCGGCCGGCGTTCTGGTCGGGTTCGGCGGCGGCGCGGCGCACACGACCCGCAAGGTGCTCGGTGTCGCGGTGCCGATGGCGTCGGCGGTGGCCGATGTCGCGGCCGCCCGGCGGGACTACATGGACGAGTCTGGCGGCCGGTACGTGCATGTCATCGCGGACGGGTCGGTCGGCCGGTCCGGTGACGTGGCGAAGGCGATCGCCTGCGGCGCGGACGCGGTCATGGTCGGTTCGCCGCTGGCCCGCGCGAGCGACGCGCCCGGCGGCGGGTACCACTGGGGTGCCGAGGCCTGGCACCAGGACCTGCCCCGTGGCGAGCGCGTCGAGGTCGGTGTCACCGGCACGATGGACCAGATCCTGTTCGGCCCGTCCTGGGTCCCGGACGGCACGATGAACCTGGTCGGCGCCCTCAAGCGCGCGATGGCCACCACCGGGTACACGGAGCTCAAGGAGTTCCAGCGGGTCGAGGTCGTCGTCGGCTGACGGCGGGGACGGACCGATGAGCACCGGCGTACTGCTCCTGCATGGGTCGAGCGGCGTGCCTGATCTCGACCGGGCGCGCATCCTCGCGGCGGAGGGGTACGACGTACTCGCGCCGCGCTGGACTGTGCGGCACGAGGTACCGCTGGAGTCCTTTCCGGTGGATGAGCTCGCCGCGCGCAACGAGCGCGTCGTGGTGATGGGCAGTTCTTGGGGCGCCGAGGCTGCGCTGTTGCTGGGTGCGTTCGATGCGCGGGTGGATGCGGTGATCGCGTTCGCTCCGAGCGCGTACGTGTGGGGGCGGAACCTGGAGGACGGGAGTCATGCGTCCGCCTGGACTTGGCGGGGTACACCGCTGCCGTACGTGCCGTTTGATCCTGATTGGCGGGCTGAGGATGATCCGCCCAGTTATGCGGGGTTGTATCGGCGGAGCGTGCTGACGTACGCGGGTGAGGCTTTGGCGGCCCGGATTCCGGTGGAGCGGGTTCGGGAGCTGCTGCTGGTGGTTGGTGGGGACGATCGGGTGTGGCCGGCGGGGGAGTTCGCGGCGGAGATCGTACGCGGGCGGGGTGGGTTGGAGACGTCGGTCGTGACGGTTGCCGAGGCTGGGCATCGGGCGGTGCTGCCTGGTGAGGAGCCGAAGGCAGCCGGGCAGCGGATGGCGCGCGGCGGGACGGACGCGGCGGACCGGGAGCTGGGCGCGCTCGCCTGGCCGAGCGTGCTGCGGGTGCTTGCCGGGAGCTGAGCGGACGCCGCAACCTGGGCGGCGCTGAGAGGCTGAGCGGGCGCTGGGAGGGGCGTGCGGGTGCCCGGATGGTGGGCGACTTGCGGGGGGTGCTCGTGGGTTGGTGGGTTCTGGAAGGATTGCGGCATGGGATTGTTCAACCGACGCAGCAGCCAGGACACGGACAATGTTGCCCTTGCCGCAGGGCGGGCCCGACTGTCCCCGGACGATGTGGATCAGGTGCGGTTCCTGATCACCACCAAGAAGGCGGTGCACGCGGTCAAGCTGATCCGGGAGCGCACCGGGCTCGACCTGAAGCAGTCGAAGGAACTGGTCGACGACATCCGGCTCGGGCGGTACGTGGCGCCGACCACCGGTACGCCGGTCGTACGCCGCCCGAACACGAACCTCGCCGAACGCACCCGCGCGCTCAAGGCGGCCGGTGAGCTGCACCAGGCGACCGCCCTGGTCGTGTCCGAAACCGGGATGACCGAGGCCGAAGCCGGCCTGTTCGTCGGCGCCCTCCGCGCCGACCTGACCGACTGAGCCGACCTGACCGACTGAGCCGACCTGACCGACTGAGCCGACCTGACCGACTAAGCCGTCAGCTAGGACGCGTCCAGTGCGGGTCGCGTCCGGAGGCGGCGAGTAGTGCGTCGGCGGGCTCGGTGAAGCCGTCGACGTGTTCGCCGATGACACCGGCCGACCGGTACACCTCCTCACGCTCGGCGAACCACGTCCGGACCTCGTCCACCAGCTCCGGCTCCATCCGGGCCGGCGCGCCGATCGCCACGGCCAGATCCCACCCGTGGATCAGGTGGTCCGCCGCCAGTTGACGCAGGTACTCGTCCGGCTCCTCGTCACCGTACGAAAGGTGCACCTTGCCGACCGGCCGGGCCGCCGCGACCGTTGCCTCGCGGGCAGCGGCCGTTGCCGCGCCGGCCGGGTCCTCCCCGAGCAGATCGCCATCCAGGGCGTCCCCGACTGCGGCGATCGTCTTGCCCGCCATCAGCGGTACGACCCAGCGCTCCTCACCGACGACGTGGTTCACCAGCGCCCGGACGTCCCAGTCCGAGCACGGTGTCGGCGCCGACCACTGATCGCTGACCACCTCTGAGACCAGCCCCGCGAAGTTCGAGACCGTGCGGTTGTGCAACTCGACGACATCCATGACCGCACCCCCTCCCAGCGTCAGCGTCCGCCGCCGGACAACAGGGCGTCAAGGGCCGTCAACGGCCGAGCTGGAGCTGTTGCGCGGCCTCGTGTGCGTGATGGGACGCGGCCACGTCCCCGGTGGCGGCGAGCAGGTTGCCGTGGTGGTGGTAGCAGGACCCGGCCAGGTCCTTCATCTGCAGGTCGTCGTCCGCGTACGGAATCAGTGCCGTCGCGACCTCAGCGCACCACCCGGCCAGATCAAGCGCCATCTCGGTCCGCCCAGCCTGGAAGTACGCGGCGGAGATGTCCAGCAACAACTGCGCCCAGATCGGCATGTACGTAGCCGTCTCGAACCGCATCCGATGCGACTCACGCTCCGACGAAATCGCGAACAGGTAATGCGCTTCCAGCCCGAGCGTCAGCGCCGTGTCGCCGTCCTGCACCAGCAACGGACGAACCAGCTCGGCCAGCTCGGTGGCGCGCACAGCCGCCGACTCAGGATCGGTCCGTCCGGACACGGTCGCCAGCGTCATCCCCGGCGCGGGCTCGCTGAGCGCCAGCAACCGGTGATACTGCTCGAACGTCCCGAGCTTGGCCTCCGCGTTCTCCAGCGCCGCGACCAGCGTCGGCGGCAGCCCGCGGTCCAGCTCCTCGACCACGCGGGTCGCCGTCTCGGCGTCGGTGTCGTACGCGGTCCGCAGGCACGCCTCGCCTTCCAGCCGGCCGACGATGCCGAGGTGCTTGCCCTTCCTGACCAGGGCACCGACCAACGTACGCATGTCGGTCGCCGACTCCGAATCAGCGAGCGTGTCCGCGGTCGTCAACCCGATCTCATCCGCTTCGAGCGCGAGATCGAGCCGCCCCTCGGCCGCGTGCACATCGGCCGACACCGCGGTCGCCGTACACAGATAACGCGCGTACGAAAGCGACTGTGGACTCTCGTTGATCTGATCGGCGAGCTGCAGGAACAACTGGGTGGCCGCATCGGCGGATGCGACCGCCAGCGCGGGATCGCCGTACCGGCGCAGGATCAGGGCGTTCATCGCGAGGACGCGGGCGAAGTCCGGCTGGTGTTTGACGCCGTCCGGGCCGCCGACGAGTTGCCCGTACGCGATCACCGCGCCGTCCATTTCGAGCACAGCGGTGGCGCCGTACCCCCGGTGCGCCTGGGTCATCGCGCGGCGGGCGCGGACATCGGCGAGGAAGCACGTCGCGTCCAGTACGCCGGCGTCCTGGAGCTCGGTGTAGCCAAGTTGCGCTTCGTGCAGTGCGACCAGCGCGTCCTCGTGCCGGCCGGACGCGTTCAGCGAGCCGGCCAGCTCGTACTGGGTTGCGGCCATCAGGTGCTTGGCCTCGTAGTGGTTCGGGTGCTCTTCGGCCCGTTCCCTGGCCAGCTCGATGACCCGTTGCTGGTACGGCCCGGCCTCGTCGGCCCGGCCTTCCTCGATCAGCACCTGCGCGGTCTGCAGCGCCTCACCGAGCTCGTCCTCAGGCGGCGTCCAGAGCCCCCCGCTGTCCACCATCTTGACGTCCCACTCCTTCAAGGTTGGAGAGGGCGTCAGCTTAATGGGGATCTGATACTGACACTGTCTATTACCCACAGGTAGCCTGGGCAGATGAGCGAGCAGACCTCGATTCCCGCGGATCCGGAGCTCGATCCGACCGCGTCGTACGCGACCGATCAGGCAGTCATCCGCCGGTTGTCGGGGTTGCTGCGCGCGACGGCCGGCACCAGGACCTCGTACGCGCCGGCCACCGGACAGCCGATCGCCGACCTGCCGGTGTCGAGCGAGGACGATGTGATCGCGGCGGTCCGGCTGGCCCGGAAGACGCAGGCGAGCTGGCGGCAGGTGCCGCTGGCCGAGCGGGCCGCGATCCTGCTCCGGTACCACGACCTGGTCCTCGACCATCGCCACGAGCTGGTCGACCTGATCATCCGCGAGTCCGGCAAGGCGCGGAAGCAGGCGTTCGAGGAGCTCGCGCACGTCGCGCTGACCGCGCGGTACTACGGCCGCAAGGCGTACGAGATGCTCGAACCGCAGCGCAAGCTCGGCATCTTCCCGGTGCTGACGCGCGCCGAGCAGCGGTTCGTACCGAAGGGTGTCGTCGGCGTGATCTCGCCGTGGAACTACCCGCTGACGATGGCGATCTCGGACGCACTGCCCGCGATCCTGGCCGGCAACACGGTCGTCCACAAACCGGACAGCCAGACGCCGCTGACCGCGCTGCGCGGCATCGAGCTGTTGTACGAGGCCGGACTGCCCCGCGAGGCCTGGCTCGCGGTGAACGGCGACGGGCCGACCGTCGGCGGCGCGCTGATCCAGAACGTGGACTACATCTGCTTCACCGGCTCGACCAAGACCGGCCGACTGGTGGCGCAACAGTGCGGCGAGCGGCTGATCGGCTGCAGCCTGGAGCTCGGCGGCAAGAACCCGATGCTCGTACTGCGGGACGCCGATGTGAATCGAGCGGCGGAAGGCGCCGTCCGGGCCTGTTTCGCGAACGCCGGCCAGCTGTGCGTCTCGATGGAACGGCTGTACGTCGCCGACCAGGTGTACGACGCGTTCGTCACCGCCTTCGTCGATCGGGTGAAGAAGATCCGCCTTTCGGCTGGTACCGGCTGGGACGTCGACATGGGCTCGCTGATCTCCAAGGCGCAGCTCGAGACGGTCACCCGGCACGTCGAGGATGCGCGTACGCGGGGCGCGACCGTCCTTGCCGGCGGGAAGCCCCGGCCGGACATCGGTCCGCTCTTCTACGAGCCGACTGTCCTGTCCGGCGTCACGCCCGCGATGGAGTGCTTCGACAACGAGACGTTCGGCCCGGTGGTCTCGATCTACCGGTTCTCCGACGAGTCGGAGGCGATCCAGCGCGCGAACGAGGGCGAGTACGGCCTGAATGCCAGCGTCTGGACCCGCGACGGCCGGCGCGGCCGTGCGGTCGCCGCGCAGCTGATGGCCGGGACGGTCAACGTGAACGAGGGGTACGGCGCGACGTTCGGCTCGATCGACACCCCGATGGGCGGCATGCGGTCGTCCGGCCTCGGCCGCCGGCAGGGCGTCGAGGGCATCCGCCGGTACGTTGAGCCACAGGCGATCGCCACCCAGCGGCTGATCCCGATCGCGGCTTCGCACGGCATCTCCGACGAGAAGTTCGCCGAGCTGATGACGGGTGCGCTTCGCGTCCTGAAGAAGATCGGCCGTCCATGAGTTTTGACTACGACGTCCTGATCATCGGGTCCGGGTTCGGTGGGTCCGTCAGTGCGTTGCGGCTGACCGAGAAGGGGTATCGGGTCGCCGTACTGGAAGCCGGGGCGCGCTTCGAGGACGGTTCGTACGCGAAGAACTCGTGGGATACCAAACGGTTTCTGTTCGCGCCGAAGCTCGGGATGTACGGCATCCAGCGGATCAGCGCGCTCCGGGACGTGATCATCCTGTCCGGCGCGGGCGTCGGCGGCGGCAGCCTTGTGTACGCGAACACGCTCTACGAGCCGCTGCCCGCGTTCTACACCGATCGGCAGTGGGCGCACATCACCGACTGGAAGACCGAGCTCGCGCCGTACTACGACCAGGCGAAACGGATGCTCGGCGTGGCGACGTACCCAGGCTTCTCGCCGGCCGACAAGGTGATGAAGCAGGTCGCCGAGGACATGGGCGTGGGGGACACGTTCCACCCGACCCCGGTCGGGGTGTTCTTCGGCGAAGCCGGTGTCGAGGTGGACGATCCGTACTTCGGCGGCGTCGGCCCGCGGCGTACCGGCTGCATCGACTGCGGTGAGTGCATGACGGGCTGCCGGCACAACGCAAAGAACACCCTGACCAAGAACTACCTGTACCTGGCCGAGAAGTCCGGCGCCGAGGTGTACTCGCTGACCACTGTCACGTCGGTCGTTCCGCTGCCCGAAGGTGGGTACGCGGTGGACACCGTGCGTACGTCGAACCGTAAGGTCACCCGGCGCTTCACCGCGGAGCAGGTGGTCTTCGCGGCGTCCGCGCTGGGTACCGCGAAACTCCTGCACCGGCTGCGCGACGAGGGCAAACTGCCGCACCTGTCGCAGCGCCTCGGCGTGCTGACCCGGACGAACTCCGAGTCGCTGCTCGGCGCGATCGCGCGGGAGAAGGACGTCGACTACACCCGCGGCGTGGCGATCACCTCGTCGTTCCATCCCGACGACATCACCCACATCGAGCCGGTCCGGTACGGCAAGGGCAGCAACGTGATGTCCTTGCTGCAGACGGTCCTCACCGACGGCGACGGCGACAAACCACGGTGGCGTACGTGGCTGCGGGAGCTCGGCGTGCAGCGGAAGCACATCCGCCGCCTGTACGACCTGAAGCACTGGTCCGAGCGGACCGTGATCGCCTTGGTGATGCAGACCGCGGACAACTCGATCACCACCTTCGGCAAGCGGGACCGGCTCGGGCGCTGGCGGCTGACCTCGAAGCAGGGCCACGGCGCGCCGAACCCGTCCTGGATCCCGGTCGCGAACCAGGTCGTCCGGCGGATGGCGAAGCTGATGAACGGTACGCCGGGCGGCACGATCGGCGAGCCGTTCAACGTACCGATGACGGCGCACTTCATCGGCGGCTGCGCGATCGGCGACTCCGCGGACACCGGCGTGGTCGATCCGTACCACCGCGTGTACGGGTACGAGGGGCTGCACATCGTGGACGGATCGACGATCTCCGCGAACCTCGGTGTCAACCCGTCGTTGACGATCACGGCGCAGGCGGAGCGGGCGCTGTCGTTCTGGCCGAACAAGGGCGGTGCCGATCCGCGGCCGAGTGCGGGCAGTCCGTACCGGCGGATCGATCCGGTCAAGCCGGAGCACCCGGTCGTACCCGCTGACGCGCCTGGTGCGCTGCGCCTTCCGATCATTCCGAAACAGGCTGTGACGGAGCCGTAACAATTCCGCGATCCGCACCCGGATCGGCCTTTGTGGTCGTTCCGGGTGCGTGCTGTGCGAGCAAATGAAAAAACCTCAGCAATGTCGGTTGCCGAGGTTTTGCGAAAGGCCCAGAAAAGGGAGCAGGCCCCTCGGGAACGTTTCCGCCCAAATCGTTTCCCGAGGGGCCCACTCAAGCCGGGGTGAGGCGCCCGGCGCTTTGGGATCGGGTCACCAACCACAGCTGGCGACCCGAGCTCTTGGTTACTACCTTACCTCCGATTTCCAGGACTTTGGGCCTTGTGACCACTCTGCGTGCTGATCGTAATGATCAACATTTGTAGCTCCTGGTAACCGGGTGGCGGTCTTCCTTGCGGTAACCGCCTCTGCACACATCAACGAGCCCGTCTACAGGGGGTTACGAGGTTCCACAGAAAAATCCAAAAACTTTTCCCGGAGAGTGCGGAGAGTGGCGATGAGGCACTTCGTACGCCGGTGTTCCACGTGACGCCCACCGCAGAACTGACACGCCTGTCTGACCTACTGTGAGCCGACCGAACTGATCAGGGCAGGAGAACCATGAGCGACATCCTGGGCGTGGCACGTGAGCAGGTACTGGAGCAGGGCACCGGGCTGAACCAGGAGCAGCTGTCCGAGATCCTGCGGACGCCGGACGAGCAACTGCCCGAGCTGCTGGCGCTCGCGCACGACGTCCGGGTGAAGTGGTGCGGCGAGGAGGTCGAGGTCGAGGGGATCATCTCGCTGAAGACCGGCGGCTGCCCGGAGGACTGCCACTTCTGCTCGCAGTCCGGTCAGTTCACCTCGCCGGTGCGAGCGGTCTGGCTGAACATCCCCGAGCTGGTCGAGGCCGCCAAGGAGACCGCGAAGACCGGTGCGACCGAGTTCTGCATCGTCGCCGCCGTCCGTGGTCCGGACGACCGGCTGATGAGCCAGGTGAAGGCCGGGATCGAGGCGATCAACGCCGAGGTCGAGATCAACATCGCCTGCTCGCTGGGCATGCTCACGCAGGCGCAGGTGGACGAGCTGAAGTCGTGGGGCGTGCACCGGTACAACCACAACCTCGAGTCGGCGCGCTCGTACTTCGGCGACGTCGTCACCACGCACTCCTTCGAGGAGCGCTGGGAGACCTGCCTGATGGTCCGCGACTCCGGGATGGAGCTGTGCTGCGGCGGGCTGGTCGGGATGGGCGAGACGCTCGAACAGCGCGCCGAGCTGGCCGCGCAACTGGCCGAGCTGGACCCGCACGAGGTCCCGCTGAACTTCCTCAACCCGCGCCCGGGGACGCCGTTCGGCGACTTGGAGGTGATGGACGGCAAGGACGCACTGCGGACCATCGCCGCGTTCCGGCTGGCGATGCCGCGGACCGTGCTGCGGTACGCGGGCGGCCGCGAGCTGACGCTGGGCGACCTGGGGACCCGCGAGGGGCTGCTCGGCGGGATCAACGCGGTCATCGTCGGCAACTACCTGACCACGCTGGGCCGCCCGGCGACCGCCGACCTGGATCTGCTGACCGAGCTGAAGATGCCGGTCAAGGAACTCCAGAAGACCCTCTGACTGTGACGGAGACGTACTGCGGCCGTTGTGGCCGCGCGCTCGCCGACGGCGGTCACGAGGACTGTCACCGGGCGCTGGCCCTGGAACCGCCCCGGTACTGTGCCGACTGCCGCCGCCGGATGGTTGTGCAGGTGCACCCGATGGGCTGGACCGCTCGCTGCTCGGTCCATGGTGTGCTGAACCCTTCATCGTCACCTTCATCGTCACCGTCACCGGCATCGGAGGACTTGCGTTGAGTTGGCAACAGCGTGATGCGGAGCTGCTCTGGCACCCGTACTCGTCGCTCACCGACCCGTCACCGATGCGGATGGTGCGCGGCGCATCCGGCGTACGCCTCCAGCTGGACGACGGCGCCGGCGGTACGGTCGAGGCGATCGACGCGATGTCCTCCTGGTGGTGCATGATCCACGGGTACCGCAACCCAGTACTGGATGCCGCGGTCAAGAGTCAGGTCGACGACTTCAGCCACGTGATGTTCGGTGGACTCACCCACGAACCGGCGATCCGGCTGGCCGAGCGGCTGGTCGAGATCACGCCGGACCCGCTGCGGCACGTGTTCTTCGCGGACTCCGGGTCGGTGTCGATCGAGGTGGCGATCAAGCTCGCGCTCCAGTATCAAGTTGCCCGCGGCAACAGTGGGCGGAACCGGATGCTGACCGTCCGGGGCGGGTACCACGGCGACACGTTCGCGCCGATGAGCGTGTGCGATCCGGTGAACGGGATGCATTCGCTGTTCACCGGGACGTTGAAGGAGCAGGTGTTCGGGCCGCGGCCACCGGCCGGACTCGATCGTGCGGAGGACGATCCGGAGTTGCAGGCCTGGATCGCGGGCATCACCGCGCTCGCCGAGAAGCACGCGGACGAGATCGCGGGCATCATCATCGAGCCGGTGCTGCAGGGCACGGGCGGCATGTACCCGTACAGCCCGGTTTGCCTGCGCGTACTGCGTGAGCTCGCCGATCGGCACGGGTTCCTGCTGATCCTGGACGAGATCGCCACCGGCTTCGGCCGGACCGGGACGTTGTTCGCGTCCGAGCAGGCCGGGATCGATCCGGACATCGTCTGCATCGGGAAGGCGATCACCGGCGGTTACGTCACGCTCGCGGCGATGCTGTGTACGACGGAGGTCGCGCACACCGTCTCGGACGGGCCGGGCGGGGCGCTCATGCACGGGCCCACCTTCATGGCGAATCCAATTGCCTGTACGGTCGCGCTCGCGTCCATCGATCTGCTGCTGTCACAGGACTGGGCCTCGCGCGTCGCGTCCATTTCGGCCGGGCTTTCGGCGGGGCTTGCTCCGGCTCGGGAGTTGCCCGCGGTGAAGGACGTCCGGGTAATCGGCGCAGTCGGGGTCGTACAGCTCGATCGGCCGGTGGACGTGCCGAAGATGACGGAGGCGGCGTTGCGACGGGGCGTGTGGGTACGGCCGTTCCGCGATCTCGTGTACACGATGCCGCCGTACATCAGTACCTCCGACGACATCGCAACCATCGGCGCCGCCATCACCGGCGCCGTCGAGGAGGCCGGCTGATGCTGCAGGAATGGCTCGGCCCGAAGGCCGCGGCGCTGGAAACTCGCGGTCTGACCCGTCAGCTGCATGCGCGGGCCGCCGACGACAACCTCATCGATCTGGCCGGCAACGACTACCTGGGCCTGACCCGCGACTCCCGCGTGATCGAGGCCGCCGCCGAGGCTGTCTGCCGCTGGGGCACCGGCTCGACCGCGTCGCGCTTGGTCACCGGTACCACGGCCCTGCACGAAGAACTGGAGAACGAGCTCGCCGCGTACGCCGGCCAGGAATCAGCTCTCGTCTTCTCCTCCGGCTACCTCGCCAACCTCGGCGTCGTCACCGCCCTGGCCGGCCCGGGAACCCTGCTGATCTCCGACGAACACATCCACGCCTCACTCGTCGACGCCTGCCGCATGTCCCGCTCCCGGGTCGAGACCGTCCCCCACAACGACGTCGACGCCGTCGCGAAACTACTTGCTGAACGCAACGAACCGCACGCGGTGGTGATGACCGAATCGGTCTTCAGCGTACTCAGCGACGAAGCCCCACTCGCCGACCTCGCCGCGATCGCCGCGCAGTACAACGCGTTGCTGCTCGTTGACGAAGCGCATGGTTTAGGTGTCACGGGCAACGGCCACGGCTCCGTACACGCCGCCGGCCTCGCCGGTCTGGATCACGTCGCCGTCACCATGACCCTGTCCAAGGCGATGGCTTCCCAAGGCGGCGTCGTACTGGGCCCGTCCGTCCTGCGCAACCACCTCATCAACCGCTCGCGCCCCTTCATCTACGACACCGGCCTGAACCCCGCCGCCTCCGCCGCCGCGCTGGCCGCTTTGCGCGTACTCCAAGCCGAACCGCACCGCCCAGCCGCAATCCACGCAGCCACCACCCGCCTAGCCGAAGCCTTCAACGTCCCACGCCCCGCCGGCCCCATCGTCTCCATCCCCATGCCCGGCCCCCACGAAACCGTCCAAGCAGCCACCCACTGCCGCACAAACGGCCTCCGCGTAGGCAGCTTCCGCCCCCCGTCAGTCCCCGACAACATCTCCCGCCTCCGCCTGACCGCCAACGCCGCCCTAACCCCAACCGACCTAACCCAAGCCATCGCCATCCTCCACGCCACCCTCACGTAGCACGCCGCCTTCTCCACCCGTGTGGTGGGTTCTCCACTCGTACACCAGTGGAGAACCCACCACACGGATGGATATCCGCTCGTGTTGAGTCGGCGGTGGGTCGAGCGGTCAGGTTGCTTTTGGCAGGCCGTCTTTGTTGAACTTCCGGGAGGCTTGGTTGGCGAGTTCCACGATCAACGCGACGCGGTCCTCGGTCTCTTTGCCCCGATCGCCCATCTGCTTCAGGATCGTCCGGACCGTCTCCTTGCCCTCCGGCGACAGATCGACCTCGTTGTCGAGCGCTTCGCTGGCTTGCTCTTGTTGCTTGGGGTCCGCAAGCGCCATGCACGCCACCAGCACGGCGGCCCAGAGCAACAGGCTGAGCCAGGTCGTGGTGGACACACTTGGCGGCTTCTTGTGTCTGCGCTCGGCGGCCGCCCTCAGCTCCGCGACGTCCCGCCGCAGATCCTCGAGCTGCTGCTCCAATGAAACCCCACCAAGGCTGCCCCCGGACCGCGCCTGCGACTCAACCGTGGTCTGCGCCTCGGACGGTGCCGCCAGCCCCGCCTCGGGCTCTTCCGTCGACAGGGTTGCGAGGTGGGGAGCGGCCCGGTAATCGGACTGATGAAACTCGGCGGCTTCTTTCCCCGTCGCCAGAGCGAAGTGACGGCGGAGCTCCCGCTTGACGAACGCATCCATCGCGAGTCCGGTCTGCGCGACAGAGTCGTAGGAGTCGTCGCGCTCGACTTTGTTCCATCGCGGCGAGTCCCGCCAACGGTACCGACTCCGAGCTGACGCACGCGCGTCGTCGTCCGCCTCCGCGTATTCCGGCTCGCCCTCCCCGTCCGGCTCAGCCGCCTGATCGGATTCGCCCAAGTCGTCCGCGTCGTCCGGCCGGGCGGTGGAAATGAGCCGGATCAGTGCCCCGCCGGCCGTTGAGCCGGGAGGAGGGGCAACGGTGCCGGACATTCGGCCGAAGACCACCGTGTTCGTTCGGGATGTCAGGGACCCGGGAGGTACGGCGTTCGTGGTCCACCGGACGAGCGCGGATTCGCTCACCGGCCCCTTCATGGATGATGCGCTGTGCCTCAACATGATGCTTGCTCCTTGCTGGTTGTCGCGGGCGGGTCAGTCTGCGCTCTGGGCGGAGTGGGCAGACTGGAGCTCGGCGTTGGCTTCGCTGACGAGCTGGTCGACGGCGCTGCGCAGCTCGGCGGCGAGGACGGAGGTGACGACGCGGCTGACCAGCTCGTGGTTCTGCAGAAGCTGCTCGAGGCCGAACTCACGGACCAGCCCCGGCCAGACCTGCGACTCGATCACCTCATCGAGCAACGGCCGAACATCACTCTCAGCCAGCAGCACCATCCCGCTCTCTGCCGGAGCTTCGTTGGTGCTGTTGGTGGGTGTGGGCTCCTGGGCGGTGGCTGGGGGATCGGTGGGGGTGGGTTGTTGGGCTGCTACTGATTTGAGCCATTGGGGGCCTACCGGGTCGCCCTGGAAGACTGTGGTGTAGTCCTTGGCGGCCTGGGGTGCTTGCTGCAGGTTCGCTTCGAAGGTTTTGGCGAACAGGGCGAGGTCGGCGGCCGAGGTCGTGGTGGTCATCGGTGCTGCTCCCTTCGGTGGCTGATCGGGGTGGCCGGGCTGATCGGGCTGATCGGGCTGATCGGGGTCGTCGGGGTCGTCGGGGTGGTCGGTGCCTAGTCGGTGGTGGATGAGCCGACCTTGTCGGCGATTGTCGAGGTCAGGGCGTACAGGTCCGTGTCCGTGATCTCCAACGGCCGGCCGAGTTGTGCCTCCAGGTCGGCCCGCGTCTGCTCGAGCACCGTGAGCACCGCACCAGCCGCCACCTCCGGCGCCGGCGGCGCAACCGAAACCACCTCACCCGCATCCCCACCCACCTGACCGCCGGAAGCATCCCCTCCGGCCGCACCAGACCCACCGGCCGAACCAGGCTCACCGGCCGAACCGGGCTCACCGGCCGAACCGGGCTCACCGTCCGCACCAGGCTCACCGGCCGAACCGGGCTCACCGGCCGAACCAGGCTCACCGGCCGCCACACCGGAAGCGGTCGCGGCGGGGTCGGCGGCTGGTAGGAGGTTGCCCTCGGCGTCGTACCAGTTGCCTTCGGCGTCGTAGTACCAGCCGGTCTTCTCGTCCAGCCACCGTTCCTGGAACCAGTCGGTGACGTCGGCGGCGACCTCGGCCGACAACCAGCCGGACCGCAGCAGGAACGCCTCGGCGAACCGGTCCGGCGCGCCGCCGTGGTTCTCGTTGATCTCCGTCGTCAGGACGGTGACGACCAGGTCGATCTCGTCCGCGCTGAGCGTCATGGCCCGGTCGAGCTTCTGCCGGAGCTCTTCGGTGAAGCGATCGACACTGCCCGGCGAGCTGGCGTCGGCGCCGTGGTACAGGTCGTACAGGCACGGCAGGGTGCCGGCTTTGAGTGGGTTGTTCTCGTCGAGTCGTTCCAGGTCCTCGAAGGTTTCGATGGACATCGCCGTACCTTTCCCGGCGGGGGACCGCCGTGCCGTCGTGATCCGCGCGACCTACTGTCCGCCGGTCCGCGCCGGTCCGCCGAAGCAACCGGACCAGCCAAAGTGCACCAGCGGATGCCCGATCGACTGGCCGATCAGGCGGCTCAGAAGAAGCGGTGCAGCTCGCGCCGCGAGGTGATCCCGAGGCGCTGGAACACGTTGCGCAGGTGGTACTCGACCGTCTTCTGGGTGACGTGCAACCGGGCGGCGATCTCGCGATTGGTGTGATTGCGCAGTACGAGCGCGACCACCTCCCGTTCGCGATCGGTGAGATGTACGGCGGGCCGCCGCGCCGACGCGGCCGCGAGCGCCGCCCGAGTGGGATGCAGGTGCTGCCGGTACGGATGCGCGGCGAGCGCGGTGAAAACCTGATCTGCCCGGTCCAGCCAGCCACCAGCCTCGCTGTAGTTGCCTAGAGCAATCAAGTTGCGGGCATGGGCGTGGTGCAGCCGCCCGTCCGCCAATCGGGGCGCCGACCGGCCGTCCGTCCGCAGCTGGGACTCGGCAAGATCGATGGCGAGGTGGAGCTCGCCTTCGGCCGCGGCTTGCTGGGCGGACAAGCGGGTGATGGTGCTGCTGAGTACGGTGCCGTCCTTGGCGCGATCCCGTAGTACCGCGAGCTCGGCCGACGCCTCGGCGAGGTGACCGGTCGCCTGCAGCGCGTCGATCAGGAGCGGCTGCCACCAGGAGCTCCACCACTCGTGAATGCCGCCCGGCGCATTGCCACCGCCCCGGAGACCAGGCACGGCACTCAGCACCCGGAGTACGCCTGGCAGATCACCACGTGCGTCGCAGAGTAGTGCAGCGGCAATAGCGGCGTACTTGAGGTCCTGTGGGCTCCCGATGCGCTGCGCGGCCGCACCAGCTGCCTGCACGAGTCGGGTAGCGGTCTGCCAGGCACCACGAGCCGACGGCACGATCGAGCTGGTGAACAGCAGGATGACTTCGTTCATCGCTGGTTGGTCGTCGTCCGCGAGCAGGGTGGCCTTGCGGCCGGTCTGCAGTGCTGCGTCCCATTCACCGAGCTGGTACTGGACACTGGCGAGATAGCAGTACGGCGTGATGCCGGACAGCATCGGTACGCCTGCCTCCTGGCGTCGTACCACCTCCAGCAGGTCGTGGCGTGCCGCGTCGACCAGGCCCACCATCGCCCGCAGAGCGCCACGGCAGGACAGGGCTTCCAAGTGATGGTCAGGCACTTCGGCAGCCTGCTGTGGCAACAGGTGGAACTCATCCAGTCCAGCGATCAGTCCGTCTCGCCGGCCACGTGCTGTGCCCCGCAGACACAGCACATAGTCCCGCAGCGGAGCAGGAACGCCAGGGGTGTTCAGCGCGGTGTCGGCGTACTCGATGGCCGTCTGCGTATCGCCCCGCCAGACGCTGACGCCCGCAAGTCCACCCGCGGCCGCACCGTGCTCCCACGTGCCCGGTGCAGTCGCCTCGTACGCGTGTCGCAGGTGCCGTTCGCCGTCACGGCGGTCGCCGTCCAGGTACAGCTCGCACAGCCCGAGTGCGAGGGAGCGCAATGCGGATGGGCTGCACCGCGTTGCCCGCTCGTGCATGGGCCGCGCACGGCCGCGGTTCGAGCTGAACATCAGGTGGATCATCGACCGCAACAGCAACTGCTCGCTCCGCGGGCTCCACGGCGTCAGGTCGGCCGCCCAGCTCAGGAAGGTCGCCGCCGTACCGTGATCACCCGCTTCGGCCTCTACCTCCGCAGCTGTCTCCAGCTCGCCGGCCAGGACAGGGTCGGTCGTACCGACAGCCGCCACGCGATGGCGCCAGGCGAGGAACGGCTCTACTGTCGCCGCGGCCCGCTGGTGCAGGTCACTGCGCCGCTCCGGAGTCATCGCCGAGTACACAGCCTCACGCTGCAGGTCGTGAGTGATAGCCACTGGACGCGCCGGCTCGGCCGGGAACCAGGTCACCAGCCCGGCGTCGATCGCCGGACCGAGTGCGTGATGGACAGCGCCCAGTCCCGCTACCTCAGCTGCCTGTGCCAGCGATGGCCGGCCGCCGAGGACTGCAAGCGCCTCCAGCAGGTGCCGGCTCCGCTCCGGCAGCTTGTCGAACGCTTGCCGGGTCGCAGCGGCCACTGACGGCGGTACGGCGAGCCGCCAGTCGATGCTGGACCGCTGCGACGAAATCTCGTGCAGGATCGTACGGAGCAACAGTGGATGTCCGCCTGTGTAGGAGTGGAACCGCCGGGCCGCACCAGCTGGTAGCCGCCGCCCCACAATGGCCAGCGCGAGGTCCGTGACGTCGACCAGATCGAGACCACCCAGCTCCAGCCGCAGGTCGGTGGGGATGCCGTGGATCATCCGCTCCAGCTGTGGTTCAGCCGCGCGGTCGTCGGTGCGCGACGACAGCACGACGAGGAGGCGCTGGGCCCACATCCGGCGCAGTACGAAGCGCAGCGCCTGCAGCGACGAGTGATCAGCCCATTGGATGTCGTCGACGACCAGCACGAGGGGCGTACGCCGCTGCAGCTCGTCGAACAGGTCGAGCAACTGGCTGCCGACCGCCAGCGGATTTGCGCCGGCCGGAGCACCGGTGCCGAGCGAGGCGGTGTGGGCGCGGACATCCGCTGGTACCTGGGTCAGCAGCTGGTCGATGAGGCCGAGCTCGAGCAGCGACTCGGCCTGGTCGCCGGCCGCCGAGAGCACGGTGAAGTCGTCCAGGCTGCTGACGAAGCGGCGGATCAGACCGGACTTGCCGATGCCCGGCGGGCCCTGGACCAGAACGGTCTGGTGCCGCCCGGCACGGACGGCGGTGGCCGGCACGGCGAGCCGGGCAAGCTCGTCCACCCGGCCGACGAATTCCGGATCCGGGCTGAGCGGGCCAGGGCTCATAGGCGAGTCAACTCCACGCGTACGCGATGGCAGCGGTCTCGCCTGTCGTCCCCGAACCGACAGGGTCAATTGTTTAACTGACTCATCAGCTGCGAGGTTACGCAGGGCTCGCGGGAACGTCAGCCGAGCAGCACCTGGCCGGCGGCGAGCACCGCGGCGGTCGGTGCCGGCGCCGGATCGTTGCAGGTCAGCGCCTTGTCGCCGGCCCGGGCCAGAGGTTTGCCGTTGACCAGGACCATCGGATCGACGGCGATCAGGGTGCCGCGGTTGTCCGGTGGATGTGCGAACGTTCCACCGGCCGGAACGTGTGGCGGCTGGTTGACGGCGACACTGCCGTGCACCGCGGCGGGCTTGCCCTGGATCAGTACGTCGGTGCTGCACCCGGAGACGATCCGGCCGGTGAACGGCATCGATCGTGGCGTCGGTACCGGTCCGCCGGCCGACGGGACCAGGACGACGTGGATGTCGGTGCCGACGACCTGATCACCCTGCTTCGCCGCGGGTTGCGCCATCGACCGCTCCTTCCGTGATCCGCGCCCGCCGCCTGGACCTGGCCGTCACGGAACTGGCCGTCACGGAACTGGCCGTTGCGGAACTGGGGGAGGCGGAACTGGGTGAGGCGGGGTCGGGCGTTGCGGCGCGGGCTGGGCCTCCATTGCCGGGGGTGGTCGCGTCGACCGCGAGGTCGAGGGTGACCGGCGGCCCGGCGAACTCCGTGACGGCGACGGGCGCGACCGGCGCGGTCACCACCAGGTCGAGGAAGGTCCGCGGCCGGAGCCCGAGTGCCGACCAGATCTCCGGCGCCGCCGACGGTGCATCCCCTTGGCCTATCGCCAGCGCCACCGGTCCGCTCGCCTCCAGCAACGTACCGGTCAGCATCGCCATCGGTAGTACGGGATGGTGCGCGACAGCACGCAGTACACAGCCGAGCAGGCACAACTCACGCTCGTACCCACTCGCCCAGGCGGTCACCAGGTAGCACAGCTCGTAATGCCGCTCGGCCGCCGTCCGCCGCACCACCCGCCCGCCTGGGTCGCGCTCCTCCGACCAGCCCTGGATCGCGCCGGTGGACTGGCTTTCCCGGACCAGGTGCAGGAACAGCCCGACGCTCTCACCTTCCTGGTGCTCGCCGTACCAGGTGTCGCTCGGCGGCTCGGTCCGGATCGTCGTACCGGTTGGCAACTGTTCGCGCAGCAGCGTTCCGACTGCTCTCTCCGCCTCGTCCAGCATGGTCACCACTGTTCGGCTGTCGCAGTCCGCGGGCAGGGGTCTTCTGGGTGACGGTCCGGGCCGCCGCGGCGGCCCGATAGGGCATCCGTTCGTGCACTGCGGCTTCTGCCCAGCGGATGGGCTCGGCGCGCACAGTAGCCGGGAAGTCCCAGCCAGCCAGGAGGTCCGGATGCCGTCGTACCTGTCCCCAGGGGTCTATGTCGAGGAAGTGTCCTCCGGTTCCAAGCCGATCGAAGGCGTCGGTACGGCAGTGGCCGCGTTCGTCGGCTTCACCGAGACCGGACCGCTCAACGAGCCGGTACTGGTCACCAACTGGACTCAGTTCACCCGGACGTTCGGCCAGTTCACCGAGGGCGCACTGCTGGCACACGCCGTGTACGGCTACTTCCTCAACGGCGGCGGCAGCGCGTACGTGGTGCGGATCGGTGGCGGTCCTGTGCAGGCGGACGAATCCGGCTGGAACGGGCGGACCGAGTTGCCCAGTCGCGCACAGGGCAAGCCACTGGCGCTCCGCGCCGCACCGGACTCACCGTCCGACCGGCCGCTGACCGTGGAGGTACAGGAGGCGTCGGAGCCGGGTGAGGACAGCTTCAAGCTGGTAGTGCGATCCGGTCCGGAGGAGGAGGTGTACGACAACGTCACCACTCGTCGCGGACCAGCCAATGTGGTCACGGCACTACGCAAGTCCAAGTGGGTCGTTGCGGATGAGGTCAAAGGCGGCGTACTGGCGGTGCCGGACGCCGGTGTGCATCCGGTGGCTCCGGCCGAGCCGGTACGTCGTACTTCCACTGTGGACGACTACGTGGGCGACGCCGACGAACAGACCGGGTTCTCCGGGCTCGAAGCAGTCGACGACATCACCATGCTCTGCGTACCCGACCTGATGAGCGCGTACCAGTCCGGCGCGATCGACCTGGACGGCGTGAAAGCCGTGCAGCTCGCCATGATCGCGCACTGCGAACTGATGTCGGACCGGGTCGCGATCCTGGACCCACCACCAGGGCTCCGACCGCAGCAGGTCAAGGACTGGCGGCTCAACGTGGCTGGGTACGACTCCAAGTACGCGACGTTGTACTGGCCGTGGGTGCGGGTCGCCGATCCACTGACCGGGAAGCCGATGATGATGCCGCCGAGCGGTCACCTCGCGGGGATCTGGGCACGGACGGACGACACCCGCGGCGTACACAAGGCGCCGGCCAACGAGGTGGTCCGCGGCGTACTCGACCTCGAGTCCGCGATGACCCGCCGCGATCACGACCAGCTCAACCCGATCGGCGTCAACTGCCTGCGCTTCTTTCCCGGGCAAGGCATCCGCGTGTGGGGCGCGCGGACGCTGTCCAGCGACGGCGAGTGGCGGTACCTGAATGTCCGGCGGCTGTTCAACTACCTGGAGAAGTCGATCCTCGGCGGTACCCAATGGGTGGTGTTCGAGCCGAACGACGAGTTCCTCTGGTCGTCGGTCGAGCGGACCATCAGCATGTTCCTGCGCCGGGTCTGGCGGACCGGGGCGCTGTTCGGGCGGACGCCGGAGGAGGCGTTCTTCGTCAAGTGCGACGCCGAGAACAACCCGCCGGAGAACCGCGACGCGGGCATCCTCACCGTCGACATCGGGATCGCGCCGGTGAAACCGGCCGAGTTCGTGGTGTTCCGGCTCGCGCAGTTCGCTCAAGGTACGGAGCTGCAGGAATGATCGGGCCGGCCGCCGCGCCGACGGTCCGGCAGGTCCTCGATCCGCCGGTCGTCAGTTCACCGCGGTTCTTCGTGATGTGCGAGGGCTGGACCGCTGGGATCGGGTTCTCCAAGCTGGCCGGCTTCACGTCCGAGGTCGAGTTCCAGGAGTTCTCGTACAACAACCGGCTCGGCAACGTCCACACCAAGCAGTTCGGCCGGTCCAGGGCGCCGGCGCTGGTGCTGGAGCGGGGCGCCGACCGGAACGGTTTCGCCCAGTTGTACGGCTGGCACCAGTTGGCGCGTACCAACAACCCACTGGCGAAACTGCCGGCGTCGTTCGACATCTGCGACAAGGCCGGGACCCCGGCGATGGCGTGCCTGCTGGAGAACGCGTGGTGCTCGAAGCTCGAGCTGGACGCGGTCCAGGCCGGCGCGTCCGCCGTCCTCATGATGCGGGTCACGATCGTCTGCGACGCGATCCTGCAGGCCTGATCCGCGTCCACCACCAGACCGGAAGGACCACCTGAGATGACCACAGCGCCGACCGAGCAGGTGATCAGCGCGGTACGTTTCCTGGCCGACTTCCCGACCACGATCGGGCGGATGGCGTTCTCGGAGCTCGGCGGCATCAACTCGAAGGTCGCGAGCTCGGAGTACATCTACAACGACGCGACCGGCGCCACCGTACACAGCAAGCAGTTCGGCAAGACCGATCCGCCGACGGTCGTCCTCAAACGCGCCCTCGACCGGAGCGGCAACAACGCGCTGCTCGCCTGGCACGACGCCGCCCGCCAGGGCCTGGCCGGCGCCCGCGCCGACGGCACGCTGACCATCACCGACCCGAGCGGCCAGACGAAGGTCGTGTACGTGATCGACAACGCGTGGATCTCCGAACTCAGCATCACCGCGATGAAGGCCGGCTCGTCCGAGGTCGCGATGATCGAGATCAAGCTCACCTGCGACCGCATCGTCACCGGCGAGAAGCAGTGAGGTCCACGATGGTTGCCTCAGGCACCGGATTGCGGACCGAGTACCCGTTCGTGCTGCCGCGCGGGTTCGTGGACGAGCACGGGACCGTACACCGCGAGGGCGTGATGCGGCTGGCGACCGCGCGGGACGAGATCGGGACACAGACCGATCCGCGCGTACGCCAGAACCCTGCCTATCTGACTGTGCTGTTGCTGGAGAGGACGCTCGTCCGGCTGGGCACGCTGCCCGAGGTGGACGCGCTCGTGGTCGAGTGTTTGTTCGCGTCGGATCTCGCCTTCCTGCAGGACCTGTACCGGCGGGTCAATCAGCTCGGCCACACCGAACTCGACGTCACCTGCCCGTCCTGCGGCCACGGCTACGCGGTCGAGCTGGCAGGTGGTGGCCCGGGGGAACCCTGACGACGTACCCGCCGAACCGGCTCTGGGAAGAGGTCGTGTACGTCGCCTACTACCTGCACTGGTCACACCACGAAATCCTCGACCTGGAACACGGCACCAGGACCCAGGTCATCAAGGCCATCGGCCAGATCAACCGTCAGCTGAGCGACCCCGGAAGGTGACCCCATGCCCCCGCTCTTCCGCCGCCGTCCACAGCCGACCGAGCGCCCCAACGGCCGCGAATGGACTCAACTGGACCCCCTCACCCCTTCGACGCACCCGACCCCGCCACTCCTTGCGCCACTCCTGACCACCCCCGCTATTTCAGGCACCCAATCCCTCCTACCCCACCCACCCATCCCCCCGCCCGACCCCACCACCATCCACTTCGCCGCCCCCGACCCCACCGCCGCCACGACCGGCTCCGCCACGACCGACTCCGCTACGGGCGGCTCCTCCGCGACCGGCTCCTCCGCGACCGGCTCCTCCGCCACGGCCGGCTTCGCTGCGGCTGGCGGCGGGGACTTGGTTGGCGATATCGAGCCGGTGCATGGCGTACTGACCGGCGCGGCCCGCCCCCAACCCTCGCCCCGCCAACCCAAACGCGTCTTCCCGCCCTGGCGCCGCCCCACCCGCAACGCGCCGCCCAACCCAGACGCGCTCACCGAAGACCCACTCGCCAACCACCATCCCCAGCCCCGCCGAACTGCCCCCGCCCGCCCGCGTACACAGTCATTGCCCTTGACAACAGTCGAGACGGACCCCGTACCCCAGGAGCCGGCCCGCCCTTTCCGGAGCATCGGGCCCTTCGAACGGATGATTGCCGACTACGAAGCAACCGACGCCCTGTCCCTCGCCGCCTTGACCGGCCTGACCTCCAGCGCGCCGCAACCACCACTCACTCCGGCGCCACCCACACCCGCCCACGAATCCCGCGCCGGGGACAGTAACGCCGTCCCCCAACGCCCCACCCTCGCCACGTCCCGCCGCCAAGGCCTGCACACCGCCTCCCTCCTCAACCCAACCCCGCCTACACCTCCTCCATCAACCGAACCGCCCAACACACCCCCATCAACCACCCCACAAACAGCCGCACCGGACGACTCCCACCTCCAGCCCCCAGCCCCCTCCAACCAACCCCCAACCACCACACCCCTCAACCTTCAGACCTCAGCGCGCACCAACGAACCCCCAAACGCCCCCTCTCCCACCCACCGACCCGCGCCGACCCCACCAGCAACCGCCCCACCCGAACCCGCCCCACCCGACGCCACCTCATCGGACAGCAAATCCGCGTACGCCCCACCGGACAGCGCATCCGCGTACGCCTCATCGGACAGCACGTCAGCCGGGAGAATCGCAGTCACCAGTGCGCCGGCCGGGCGTACACCTCCCGAGGACGCGCTTGCAGCACCAACCGAGCACCAGGCGCGGCCAACCACACCCCCCGACCTCCTGCACCCCATGACCGCGCCATTCGCCTCCACCCGGCTACCAGCGCCTGCGGGAACAGGAGACCTCGCGGAGACGGCGACTCCGGCAGATGCTGCTGGGCCAGCGGAGGCGACCGGTACCGCACGCAGCGCGAGCACGGCCGGGCCGACGGAGACCACAGGCGTGCCGGGAACTGCAGGCACCACAGGCGTGGCAGGCACTGCAGGCACCGGGGGCGCGGCGCGCACCACGGGCACTGCGAGCACCGGGGGCACTGCAGGCACAGCGGGCGCTGCGGGCACCGAGGGCGTGGCGGGCACTGCGGGCGTGGCGGAAGCTGCAGGGCTGGCAGGGGTAGCAGGCACTGCGGGGACGACGGAGATGACGGACGTGGCGTGGTCGGCAGGGCTCATGGGGTTTGCCGGGACAGAGGTTGAGGGTGGGCGCCCGGTGTGGGCGCTGCAAGCGGGACGAGCGGGGCAAGCGGGGCAAGCGGGTGGGCAGCTTGGGTGGATGGAGGCGGCCGCAGGTGCGGAGACGGCGCCGAGTGGGGGGTCGACTCCTGCGAAGGGCCGGCTGCTCGGGGCGGCTGGGTGGAGCGAGGCGCCCGGAGGGCAGGTGCCTCAGGACGTGCTGCCCGGAGGCCAGGTGTCGCAGGCCCAGGTGTCGCAACGCCCGCTGCCTCAGGACGTCGTGCCCCGGAATCCGGTGTCGCAGGGCTTGGTGTCCCAGGACGTGGTGTCGCAGGGCCTGGTGTCCCAGGGCCTGGTATCCCAGGACATGGGGACCAAGGGCGTGAGGCCCGAGGTAGTTGCGGCGGGGTCTCTTGGGGTTGGGCAGCTGGTGGAGCTGGTGCATCGGCGGGCGAGAGGGAGCGCGTACGGGCTGGGCGGGACGGGCGGGACGGGTGCTGACGCAAGTGGCACGTTTGGGCTGGGCGGGACGGGTGCTGATGTAAGTGGCACGTTTGGGATGGGCGGGGTCGGTGGTGACGTAAGCGCGTTTGGGCTGGGTGGAGTGGGTGTTGGCGTGAGTGGCGGGTTTGGGCTGGGTGGGGCGGGGTTTGACGTAGACGATGGCTTCGCGTTGGGACGAGGTGATGCGGATGCCGTGAAAGACCGGGCAGCTGAGCGGTGGGGGTTGGGTGTGGCGCCGGGGCTGCTGGAAGTGGGTCACGAGGGTGGGCAGTTTGGTGGGGGTCTGAGTACCGCGCGGGAGCCGGAGGTGATGGCCGGCGGATCGTTCGACGCGGAAGCGGTCGCGCGCCTGGCTGACCTCGCGGCTGGCCAGCGGTCGTCGGTCGTGGCAGACGGTGGGGACCTGCAGTGGTCGGCGGCGGGCGGTTGGCGCGCAGCGGGGGCAGGTGCTGGAGGGTCAGTGTTGGGTGGTGCGGAGGACGGTGGGCTGCGGGTGGTCGCGGCGGGGGTTGACGGAGGGGCGCGGGTGAATGGGATGGATGCTCGCGAACTACTGGCCGCGGCGGTCGGCGGGGGCGTGCTTGGTGCAGGAGCTGGCGGAGGTGTGCTGCCGCCGGGCGTTGGGGGTGAGCTGGAGCCCTGGACGGCGAGCCGCTCCTCGCTGCCCAGACCGAGCGCCGGCGCGAGTCTGGGTGGTCTGGGTGTTGGGGGAGCGGTGCGGGGTGAGTTGGATGAGATGAGGAGATTGTTGCTGCGGGCAATTGAAGCGTTGGTGGGGCGGGTTGAGCGGGTGGAGGGCGTGGTCGCGGACGTGCGTGGTGTGGTCGGGGACGCGCGTGGGGTAGGGGCGGAGGAGTTGTTCGGGTGGTTGGAAGAAGCGGGGGTTGTGGGGCGCCTGGCTGAGCGGATGTATCCGGACCTGCGGCGCCGGTTGCGGAAGGAGTTGCTCGTGGATCGAGAGCGTCATGGCGTACTGGCCGACGTGCGATGACCCGAGTCGAGGCGGCCGGCGAATCGCGCCGGCGGACTGCGCCGGCGGACTGCGCCGGCGGACGGCGCCGGTGGTTGGGGTCAGACGTGTGTGGAACCACACCGACAGCGGGGACCGCGTACGTGTCCGCGCCACCTTGGGTGTTCGTGGATTGGGTGAGGAGGGATTGGGATGGTGGGGTTGCCGGCGGTTGGAGGGTTGCGGGGAGCTGGGAAAGGTCTTGAGCAGCTCACCGGCCAGGTGGGGATGTCGCATCGGTACGTGGTCGAGATCGACGATGCGGCGTACCGGTTGGGGGCGTGGACCAAAGCGGCTGGGCTTGGCGTTCGCTGGCAGAAGCATGTGTGGCGGCCGGGGTTGCGGGCCGGGGAGACGATTGCCCCGGGCAACATCAGTTACACCGACATCGCGTTGTCGCGGGCGGCGGGTGCGGACTCGGCGGTGGTGCAGCAGTGGCTGGCGAGTTTGATGCGGGACTGGGTGCCGTTGAGTGGCGCGATCCACCTGGTCGACTTTCTCGGGATGCCGGTGGTGACGTGGGAGCTGCGCGAGTTCTTCCCGATCGCCTGGCGGCTCACCGAACTCGACTCGAGCGGTTCGCGGCCGGCGATCGAAACCCTCGAACTGGCACACACCGGCTTCCTCGACGCGGAAGGCACAGTCCGATGACTGCCACAGGTCAGCCGGCAACAACGTTCCTCGACGCGGAGGGTGCGGTCCGATGACGATTCCCAGTCTGCAAGGGCTTTCGGATCCCGGGCGGTTGGTCGGTGCCGGCCGCCCGTTGCGGGAGTCGGCGGGGGAGCGGCCGCGGCTTGGGATGACGATGTGGTTCGGGGTCAGTGTGCCGCGGCTGGATTCAGGGGAGCCCAAATGGCTTGGTGCGTGGTCGTCCTGCTCGGGGCTCGAGGTGAATCTGACGCCCGAAGGTCCGTTCGACGAGGGCGGCAATTACACCGCGCCGCACCTGCTGCCGGGCCGGATCGGCTACCAGAAGGTCACCCTCGAGCGGGCGATGACCGCGGAGGGCACCGCGAAGGTACGCAGCTGGTTGGAACGTCTCGCGAAGGACTGGGCGTCGGGCGGATCGGCCAGTACCGGATCGCCGGTCGTGGTCACGCTCTACAGCGGCATCGGCCGGAACGCGACCAAGATTCACAGCTGGGAACTCGCGGACCCGGTTCCGGTCGCGTGGATCGTGCCGCAGTTCTCGACCGCCGGCGGCGGGTTCGCGGTGGAGAAGCTGGTCCTGCAGCACAGCGGTTTCCTGAAGCCGGCCTTGCCGCCCGCCCAGGAACTACAACTCGTTGGTCCGGCCGACGAGACACTGATCTTCCGGTTCAACCCGGGGAAGATCGTCCTGTCGAAGGCGCGGGAGGCGAACAACGGCAAGAAACGCTTCACCTCCGGTACCGAGGTGATCGACGCGAACAGTCTCTCGATCAGAGTGGGCGATCTCCGGGTCGAAGGAACCGCAGCGGTCGAGCAGGCGGGTACGTTGCTGCGGGACTGGCTGGAGTTCGAAGGATGGAAGACCGCGCAACCGAGACTGGCGGCGAAGCCGGAGCAGAAGCCCTTGTGCCACGAGTGTGGCAAAACAGCGTCGACGCCGCCGGGCGCACCGGGTACACCGAAAGCATTGCGGGCGGTGTGGGGACCGGCGCGTGGCGGGTTGCCGGAGACGATGACCCTGAAGCAGTTCGAGCTCACCATCACCAGGTTCACCCCCGACGGGCAACCGAGCCGAGCCACGGTCAGCCTCACCCTCCAGGAGTACAGCCCGCCGCCCACCCGCAACAGTGGCCGGGCCGCAATCAGCAGCCACCGCGGGCCGGCCGCCACGCCAGCCCCCCGCCCACCGGCGGCATCACCAACCGGGCGAGACACGTCAGCGGCACGTGAATCGGCTGGGCGGCAGGGCGAGGACCCGTTGCGTACGAAGGCAGCCCGGCGATGACGGCCGACGCCTGGACCGAGGTCGAAACCACCCCGATCGTGTACGTGGGCCCAGCGCGCCGGCCGCTGCCCGCCTCCGCCGCAGACGCGATCATCCGGGTACTCGTCGACCAGAGCCTCGGCCTGCCAGGAATGTTCGAACTCGTCTTCGCGGACGGCCCCGACACCGCCGCGATCACCACCACGCTCGCGATCGGCACCACCGTCGGAATCGCCGCCGCCGCACCGGAACGCCCAGGTGATCCGCGCCTGCTCCTCACCGGCGAGGTCACCAGCCTCGAAGCAGAGTACGGCGAACTGGACGTACTGACAGTGCGCGGCTTCACCGAAGAGCACCGGCTCCAGCGCGCCCGGCGTACGCGCACCTTCGTGAACATGTCCGACAGCGACATCGCGACCCGGATCGCCCGCGAGGCAGGACTTCCGATCGGCACTGTCACCACGACGGCGGTCGTACACGAACACGTCGGCCAGGTGAACCGGACCGACTGGGAGTTCCTCGCGGGCCGAGCCGAAGCGCTCGGCTTCGAAGTGGGAGTCGAGTACGGCGAGTTCTTCTTCGGCCGCCGCCCGGCAGCGGGTCCATGCCCGTTGCGCCTCCGCGACAACCTGCTGACCTTCGCGCCGCGGATCGGGACCGGCAACCTACCGACCGAGGTCGAGGTGCGGGCGTGGGATCCACTCGCCGCCAAGGTGGTGAGCGAACGTACCCGGCTGGCCGCGACGGACACCGTCCCCGGCGCCGATCTTCCGCTGGAAGTTGCCAAGAGCAATAACATCCCCGCTCAAGCCGCCGCGGAGCCAAGCACTCTGGGCCCGCCGCCGTCCGGAACCGCGCTGGTGGTCGCGCAGGCAGCGGGATCAGGCGCCGGTGTCGAACCGGCCGTTCGCAGCTTGGCGGCCGGTCTGGCGGCGCGGGTGGGTGACGCGTTCGCCGAGGCTGTGGGGGAGTCGGTCGGCGATCCGTGGTTGTCGGTCGGCCGAATCGCCGAGGTCTCCGGCGTGGCGGCGCCGTTCGCCGGTCAGTGGCTGATCACCCGCGCCCGGCACGAGATCGCGGCCGGCCGGTACCTGACTTCGTTCGAGGCGACCGGACGCCAGGACCGCTCGCTGCTGGCCTTGACCCGCGACCGTCCGGACGACCGCGTACCGGGCGTCGCCTGCGGAATTGTCAGCAACAATCTCGACCCGTTGGGCAAAAGCCGGGTGAAGGTGGTGCTGCCCTGGCTGTCACCCGGCTACGAGTCGGACTGGGCGTCCGTGATCCAGCCGGGCGCGGGCGAGCGCAGTGGCGCGGTCCTGCTGCCCGAGGTGGGCGACGAAGTCCTGGTCGGTTTCGAGTACGGCGACCCGCAGCGCCCTTACGTGTTCGGGGGTGTCGTGACGAACCGCAGTACGCACACGCTCGGCGGCCCACCGGTACGTGCCAATGGCAACAGTGGGTCCGTCGAGTGGCGCGGTCTGGTCACCCCTTCCGGTGGCCGGCTCGCCTTCCACGATGCCGTACCCACGCCGGACCGGGTCGAGCAAGCCGAGATCCTGCTCGGCAGCGGCGATGGGAACTTGTCGCTCCAGATCGACCAGGTGTCAGGCACGTTGGCCCTGCGCGCCCTGCCCGCGACGGCGACGCGGCCGGGAGAGAAGGGCCGGATCGTGATCGAGTGCGGGCCTGGCGGCGCGATCGACCTGGTCGCCGGCAGCGGTGGCGCGGTGACGATCGACGGCGGCGCCGAGCTCACTTTGAAAGCGCAGCAGCTCAACCTGCAAGGGACCAGGATCAGCGTCGACGGGACCGGTCCGGTGGAGCTCAAGGGCAAGCCGATCAAGCTCAACTGACCGGAGATGACGATGACCATCGAGGTGCAGACCGGACTCGCATACCCGCTCGCCTGCGTGACCGGCGGTTTCGCCGTCGTCGCCGGGATCGGCGAGCTCGAGCAGAGCATGCGGATGGTGCTGCTCACCTATCCGGGCGAACGGGTGATGCGCCCGGAGTTCGGTTGCCGGTTGCGGGACTTCGTGTTCGACACGATGACACCGGTGACGCGCGTCTGGCTCGCCGACGAGGTACGGCGCGCGCTGCGTACCTGCGAGCCACGCGTCGAGATCGAGGACGTGCAGGTCGTACCGGACCCGGCCGTCGACGGTCTGGTGCAGCTCGTGATCACGTACCAGCCCCGCGAAGGTGATGCCCTCCGCAACCTGACGGTCGAGTTGCGCACCGACCGCGCAAGTACGACGGGAGACGACTGATGGCGCTGCCCGCACCCGACCTCGACGACCGTCGGTACGACGATCTCGTCGCGGACGCGGTTCGCCTGGTCCGGCGATCCTGCCCTGGGTGGACCGGCGACAACCCGGCCGACCTTGGCGTGGCCTTGCTCGAGGCGTACGCGTATCTCACCGACAACTTGTTCCAGCGACTGAACCAGGTCCCCGATCGCCTCCGGCTCAAGTTCTTCGACCTGATCGGGTTGCGGCTGGTGCCGCCGACGCCGGCCGTCGTACCGGTGACGTTCTGGCTGTCCGCATCGGCCCGAACCGTCCTGTCAGTTGCCCAGGGCACGGAAGTTGGCACGCTCCGGACCGAGACGACCCCGTCGATCGTGTTCAGCACGCGGTCCGTGCTGAGGATTCCGCCTTGTACGGTTGAGGTTCTGCTGACGCGGACACTGGCCGATCCGGAGCCGATCGCCCGCGACAACGGGCCGTTCGCCGCCTTCTCGCCGGTTCCGGTTCCTGGCGATGAAATGCTGATCGGCCTCGACAGCGCCGTACCGTCGGTTGCGGTCCGGCTGGACTATTCCGGCCAGACCGAAGGGCTTGGCATCGATCCGGATACCCCGCCGCTGGTGTGGGAGGCCTGGACCGGATCGGACTGGGCAGAATGCGCGGTCGATCGGGACGAGAGCGGCGGGCTGAACCGGTCGGGATCGCTGGTGCTGCATATCCCCGAGGGGCATCGGACCAGCGTGATCGGTGGTCGCCCGGCGGGCTGGCTTCGCGCCCGGGTGATGGCTGCGACGGCGGATCAGCCGCCGTATTCGGCGTCACCCCAGGTTCGGTTGCTGGAGGCAAGCAGTGTGGGCGGAACGGTCGAGTCGGTCCAGGCCGAGTTGGTGGACGAGGAGGTCCTGGGCGAGTCCGAAGGCGTACCCGGCCAGGTGTTCGCGGTCCGGTCCACGCCGGTACTCGGTGGGCTGGGTGATCCGGTGATCGAGATCAGCTCCGCGGACGGCTGGCAGGAGTGGATCGCGGTCGACGACTTCGCGGGCAGCGGGCCGGAGGATCGGCATTTCCGGCTGGACTTCGTACCGGGCGAGGTTTCGTTCGGCCCGGCGGTACGGCTGGCCGATGGCGGGTTGCGGCGGTACGGGGCGGTGCCGGTCAAGGGCGAGACGATTCGGATTCGCCGGTACGCGGTCGGTGGTGGCGTCCTTGGGAACGTACCGTCCGGGGCGATCACCACCGTGAAGTCGTCAGTTCCGTTTGTTTCCGCGGTCGAGAACAGGGTTGCGGCGCGCGGTGGTACGGACGGGGAGACGGTGACCGAAGCGGTCCGGCGGGCGCCGATCCTGCTCCGCACCCGCGGCCGGGCGGTGACGGCGGAGGACTACGAGGCGCTCGCGCGGGAGGCGGTACCGGAGGCGGCACGGATTCGCTGCATCGGTGGGGACGAGAGTTCGGCCGGGATGGTGCGCGTACTGGTGGTGCCGGCCGCGGCGCAGGACGATGGGGCGACCGCGTTCGCCGACCTCGTACCGCCGGCCGCGTTGCTGAAACGGTTGGCGGCGCGGCTGGAACAGGTTCGCCTGATCGGTACGCGGGTGTCGGTCGAGCCGCCGCGCTACCGCGGGGTGACGGTCGTCGCGCGGTTGGTGGCGCGGCCGCGGGTCGACCGGGAGCGGGTCCGGCGGGATGCGATGAGCGCGCTGCACAAGTTCCTGAATCCGTTACCTGGTGGGGGATTCGACGGTCTCGGGTGGGAATTCGGCCGGCCGGTGCGGTCGGGCGACGTGTACGCGGTACTGCAGGAGGTCGCCGGTGTGCAAGCGGTGGAAGACATCCGGTTGTTCAGTGCCAACCCGGTGACGGGTGAGCGTGGCGCCGAGCAGACGCGGATCGAGTTGGAGCGCAACAGTTTGGTGTTCTCGTTCGAGCACCTGATCAGGGTGGAGGACCACTGATGCTGATCTGCGGAGAATGCGGGCATCAGAACGAAGACCAGGACACCTTCTGCGGTTCGTGCGGAACCTTCCTGGAGTGGAACGCCGAACGCCGCAAGCCGGCGCCGGTGGCGGCGCCCGAGCAACTGGAACCGCTGCCGCCCAAACCCGGCCTACTGACCCGAATCCAGCACGCCACCATGAACCTGATCGGCGGCACCCCCTTCGACACTCCAGAACCCGCCGCCACCACCTCCAGCCCGCGCCCGCCAGCCGCCAGACCCCCAACCGCAGCCCCGCCAGCACCGCCAACAGCACCCCCAGCACCGCCACCACCCGGACGCCCACCACTCCCACCTCCGCGGCCCACAACCTCGCCCCCACCCACAGCGACCCCAGCCGCCCCACCACCTCCCCCACCACCGGTCGCCCCACCACCTCCCGCACCGCCGGCCGCACCGGCCGCACCCCCTGCACCGCGCGCGGTCGCCCCACCTCCTCCTCCTCCTCCGTCGTCGGTGGGGAAGTTGGTTGTGCCGGTGGTGGCGAAGGATCTTGTGCCCGAGGTGAATCCGCAGGTGGTGCAGCCGCGCCGGGTGCCGGTTGGGCGGCCGCCGGCAGCCGGCAAAGTACGCCCCGGGGACCTGATTTGTGGTGAATGCGGCACCGGCAACCCGCCGGCCCGCAAGTTCTGCAGCCGCTGCGGTGAATCCCTGGCCGCGGCGCAGGTAGTGAAGGTCCGATGGTGGCGCCGGCTGCGGCTCCGGCGCGGACCGCGCACCATGGCGGCAGGATCGCGCCCGGCACGCCCCGGCGACCGGCCGGCGAAGCGCGCGGTCACCAGTACGGTCCGCAGGCTCCGCGCCGCGGTCAGCATCCTCCTGGTGACGTTCGCCCTGCTGTCCGCGTTCTACCCACCACTGCGGACCTACGTCACCGGCCAGGCGCACAACGTCGAGCAGAAGATCCGCGGCGCCGCCGACTCCGCTCTGGCTCCGATCCGCCCGGCCGCGGTCACCGGCCCAAGCACGCCCGGCCACCCACCGAAGGCCGCGTTCGACACCTTCAGCAATACCGCCTGGGCCGCCCCTTGGAGCGAGAAGGTCACCACCAGACTCACCGTCCAACTGGACCACGCCGTTGCCCTACGCAAACTTATTGTCCGCAACGGCGACTCGGCCAACTACGCCGCGCACCTACGCCCCGCCACGGTCGAGTTCAAGTACTCCAACCAGAAATCCGAGCTGATCACCTTCCCGGACAGCCCCGAACCGAAGGAACTCGCGCTGCACAACGCCATCGGTGTCGACCGGTTCACGATCACGGTGATCACGGTGTACCCGGCCCAAGGCGCCCGCGACCTCGCCGTATCGGAGATCGAACTGTTCGGTATCGGCTGAAAGGACGAGGAGATGGCGATGAGAGGTACGGCGACCGGCCTGAACACCCCGTACCCGCTGGGGACCCTGCTCCCACCGGTACTGCAGGAAGACGAACTGTTGATGCGCCTCACCGAAGCCGTCGACGAGCTCATCGCCCCGGCGATCAGCGCGCTGGACTGTCTCGCGGCGTACGTCGATCCCGCGCTGACGCCACCCGACTTCCTCAGCTGGCTGTCCGGCTGGGTCGGTGCGGAGCTCGACGAAACCTGGCCGGCCGAACTCCAGCGCACCGCGCTTTCCCGCTCGGTCGAACTGCATCGCGACCGCGGCACGGTCGAGGGGCTGCGCCGGCAGCTGATGCTGCTGACCGGTGGCGAGATCGCCGTCACCGACACCGGCGGCGTCACCTGGTCGGCCGAACCGATCGACCATCCCGAGTCCCAGCCCGTACCGCACGTAACTGTCGTTGCCTACAGCAACACGATCACGCTCGCCGCGCTCTCATCAGCAGTTGCCGCCGCGAAGCCGGCGCACGTCACCCACGAAGTCCACCTCGAGCAACCACCCGGCGACGTCACCGGCGCACAGTGAAGTCCGGTGGCTGATAGCTGCCTGGGACGACCAGGATTGTGGTCTGAGTGCGGATAGTCGTGCCGTCGACCGACGCGACGATCGACCAGGTTCCCGCGCTCGATTGGGAGAGCACCAGGAGCGGCATGATCAGTTGCCCGTTCCGATCTGTTGCTGCGCGCGTACTGTTTCCGGTGCCCGTGACAGTCACCGTCCGGCCGGGTGGAAATCCTTGGCCGTGCAGCATGGTCACTCGGCCGACGCGGACCACGGCCGGGTTCGCCAGCAGGATCGGTTGAACGGCCCGGCTCGTCAGCGGCACCTGCTTGGCGTACGCGGAATCGCTCGTGCTGACCACCAGTACGCCCGATCGCGGTCCTGGTAATTGGGGCGTTGCCCGAAGCACGGCCGTACACGACGTCCCCGGAACCAGCTGACGCGCAACGCAGTCCGTCGTGACCACGATGAAGTCTGCCGCGGTCGTTTGCGGACCGGCCTGGACTGTCAGTGACGACACGGTGATCGGGATCGTTGCGGCGTTGCGGATCTGAACGGTCCGGGTGCCGGCCACCGTCAGCGCCGGCTGATCCCCGCCGAAGTCGATCGGGTTCGGCGTCACCACCAGATTCCCGGAAGGTGTCGGCGGCGTACCAGGCGGAACGGGGATTGCCGCGCCGTCCAGCGGTACGTCGACCGTGGTCCCGTCTGTCTGCACGATCCGCACTACGGCATGCTCGGTACCGGGCGTTGCCGGCCGGAAGTCGATCGACACCGTACAAGTCTCGTCCTCGTGCAGGATCGTCCGCGGACAGTCACCGGCGCTGCCGAGTACGAAGGCGGCATCGCCGGTGACGCTCACCGAGCTGATGCCGATCGGGCCGAATCCGGAGTGGTGCAGGGTGATCGCCCGGGTCGCCGAACCGCCGACCTGGACCGAACCGAAGCTGGTTGCCGAGCCGATGACGCGTGGTTGGAACACGCGCGCGAAGACTGCGCCGGCGCAGCAGGACGGCGTCACCAGATCGTCGCCGGCGCTGGTGAAGACCAGGACGGAACCATTCGCGGAGAGCCGGGGTGAGGTACTCGGTCCGGTGGCTGGGCAGACCTGGTTCGAGCATGGGGCCGCGGCGGGCGAGCCGAGTTCGCCAGGGAGCCGGGGCAGGGCGGATCGTTCGCGGGTCGCGTCCAGGGTCAGGTCGCGGACGACGATCGCGGTACGTTCGGTGCCTTGGGCATCGTTGTGCATGCCGTCGGCCGAGCTTTCGAACGCCAGGTAGCGGCCGTCGGCCGAGAGCGCGGGCGACGTACCCTCGGCCGGTCTTCCCACGGTGTCCCGCGACGCGATCGACGCGGCTACGGGCGTAGCGGGACCCGGTTGGCCGGTGTTGCCCGGATCCCGGTCCACCACGACCGTGACAGTCGGACCGGCCGGCGCAAGGTAGTGCTGATACGCGACCATCCGGCCGGTCCCGGAGATCGCCGGACGATCGGCCGACCCGGAGAAGCTCCCATCGGGAAGGTAGTCGACCCGGGTCAGCCTGTCGCTGCCGATGTCGTACACCTGCACCGACCCGATCGGATCCGAACACGCGGCCAGGGCCCGGCATGACCCCATCGTGAATACGAGGTGCTGCCCGTCAGCCGACACCTCCGGCGCTCCGACCTCACCGGTCGTCTCGGGCCGGATGAACGCCCGCGGATCGACCGGCAGCGGCCGTCCTTGCGCGTCAAGACCCAGCCGCGCACCGACTACCGTGCTGCCGGAAGTCTCGGGCGAGGTCTCGCGCCACGCGATCACCGTCCCGTCGCCGGACAGACCCGGGTCAGAGCCGGTCACCTCCGGCGCCGCACTGATGTCGAGATAGCGGAAGTCCATCAGGCCGTCGGGCCCCAGCTCGTCGAAGATCCCGTCGTTGTCCGGATCGCGGTCGCAAAGGACGATTCGGCGTACGGGCTGGGTGAAACCGTCGCGCAAGTTCGTGGCCACTGTTTCGAAGGCGACGTACCGGCCGTTCGCCGAGATCGCCGGATGGACGCTGTCGTCGTTCCCGCCCTGTTCGAGTGCGGCGGCAGGCAGCGGTACGGCATTGCCGCGGGATCCGAAGTACGTCGTCGGCAGTGCGCGACTGATCAGTACGGTGTGTCCGGGCGCGCGCCGGTCGCGGACGTAGACGTTGTCCGTCGTACCGGACCGCACCACCGGATCGAGCGCGGCCTTCGACTCGAACGCGACCTGACTCCCGTCGGCCGACACCGCCGGCGAACTCGCCGCACCGGCCGTTTCGTTGCCGCCGGCACCTTTTGAGACGACCTCGGTGACACCGGCCGAGACCGCGGCCGCGGGAGCGAGTGCGGCGGCCGGCGCCAGGACGATCAGCAGCACCGGTACCGAGCGCCAGGCTCGTCGGTTCACGGCGGTCTCCCCTCGGTCGCGCGCCTCGATCGTAGGTTCGGGCCGCGCGGCGCGGGTGCCCGATCGGCCGGAGCCAACGGGTGCTCCGAACGGCCCGATCGGGCAACGTTCATGACGCTCGGGGTTAGCCCGCCGATGCTGCCGGCCGGGCTTCGGTGCGGCGACCCTGATCGCATGGCAGCCACCGTCACCTTGTCGGCCCCGTCACTGACCGTCGTACCAGGAGAGACCGGCAGTTGCGAGTTGGCCGTGACGAACACCGGCCGGCTGGTCGACCAGTTCGGGCTCGGGCTGGTCGGTACGACGGGTGAGTGGGTGACAGTCGAACCCACCAGCATGAACCTGATGCCCGGCACCACGGGCACCGCGACGGTACGGTTCGCTCCGCCCAAGTCCGCGGTTGCTCCGGCCGGACGGCACGAGTTCGGGATCAAGGTCCGCTCCCGCGAGGACCCGGAGGACTCGGTCGTGACCGAAGGGGCGGTCGAGGTCGCGCCGTACCGCGAGATTGCCGCTGAACTGGTCCTGGGCAAGCGCCGGGCCAGCCGGCGGGCCAAGTTCCGGCTCGCGGTCGACAACCTCGGGAACGCGGAGACCGTGGTCACGATCGGCCTGCGCGATCCCGAGGACGACCTCCGGCTCGGGACGGCGCATCCGGTCATCACCACGGCACCCGGTACTGCGACCGTGGTGAAGCTGACCGCGGCGCCGCACCGGCGGTTCTGGCGTGGTCAGTCGAAGATGCTCCCCTTCGAGGTGGTGGCCAGTCCGGCAGAAGGAGCCGAACCGGTCACGACCACCGGTGTTGTGCAACAGGAACAGCTGATGCCGAAGTGGTTGCTGCCGGCTCTGGCCGCGGCGGTTGTCCTGGTGGTCGCCGCGATCGGCGCCTGGTACGCCCTGTTGAAGCCTGCGGTGCAGTCGGTGGCGACAGAGCAGAGTAGGCAGCAGGTCGCTCAGGCCGAGTCGGCGGCAGCGAAGGCGAGTACCGAGGCGAGCAAGGCCGGTGCGGCAGCGACCGTGGCGCAGCAGGCGGCCGGAGTCACGTCGCCTAGTGCATCCGAGCCGACCAGCCCAGCTCTGACTCCGAGCGCCCCTGCCAAGTCACCGGGACCGTCCTCAACACCAGGTCAGCCGAAAGCATCCGCCAAGCCATCCGGGCCGGCAAAGACACCAGCACCGGCTCCGGCGCCGCTGAGCTTCCGGATCGCAACCCAGGCGAAGGCGGTGACCAACGGTTCCTTCCAGCCGTTCACGTACGCCGCACCGGCCGGCCGGACGATTCGGATCTCCGACCTGGTACTGCAGAACCCCCGTGGTGACACCGGCATCCTGCGCGTACTGATCGGCAGCAACGTCGTACTGGAAACCGGACTGGCCAACTTCCGTGACCTGGACTACCACTACCTCGAAGCACTCACAGCCGCGCCGGGCCAGCCGGTCGGTGTGTCAGTGAACTGCACAGCTCCCGGTGCCGGTTTCGACCACTGCACTCCGTCGGTGTCGTTCTCCGGTCAACTGGCGTGAGCCGTCAGATCAGTCCTTCCTTCAGCGCGTACGCCACAGCGTGCGAGCGGTTCCGCAGCTGGAACCGGGTCGTGATGCCATGCAGCACGTTCTTGACGGTTCGAGGCGAGTAGCTGAGCTGTGTCGCGATTTCGTCCGTGTCGTACCCCTCGGCGACCAGTTTGAGAATCGCGCTCTCCCGTGGCGACAGTCCGGCCAGCCGCAGTCCGCGCGGGGTGAGTACGTCGTTCTGCATATGTGAGACCTGCCGGAACAGCCGGGTCAGCAGGTCGGCCGGAAGTTCGGACTCACCGGCCGCGGCCCGGCGGATCAGCGTGGTCAACCGGTCCGTACTGACCTCGTGGCGCCGGATCAGGGCGCAGACCCCGGCCTCGATGACCGCGATCAGGTCGGCGTCGTTGAGCGTCGCCACCACCAGGATGACCTTGTCGACGCCGCGGCGGCGGAAGCCGGCTACGCATTCGAGGGTGGCCGGGTCCGGGGTTTCGGTGGCGACCACCGCCACCACTTCGCTGCTCAGCTGTTCGGTGTTGACGACGTGGATGTCCGGCTGGAAGCGGAGCTGGCTTTCCAGGCCGGCTCGGGAGATCGAATCACTCGAGAACACATGTACGGGTACGCGCAGGCCCATCGTTTCCTCCCCAGGTGAGCGGTGTCACCACTGTGCGTGATCGGCCGGTCGCGCACCCTGGGGTCAATCCCTAGGATGGCCCGGGGTGGTCCCGGGGCGGCACTTACACTCGGGTGATGCGCATTCTGATCGTCACTGGTACGGATACCGGGGTCGGTAAGACCGTTACCACCGCGGCGCTTGCGGTGCGGGCTGCTGCGGGTGGGTCGGTGGCGGTCGTGAAGCCGGCTCAGACTGGGGTGGGGCCGGGTGAGCCGGGGGATTTGAGTGACGTGGCGCGGCTCAGTGGGGTCACCGACGGGTATGAAGGGGTGCGGCTGCGGGATCCGTTGGCGGCGACTACCGCGGCGCGTCGTGAAGGGGTGGCGCTGCCGTCGGTCGAGACGCAGGCGAAGCTGATCGAGGACCTGGCCCGGACCAAGGACACCGTCATCGTCGAAGGTGCCGGTGGGCTGCTGGTCGGGCTGGATGCCGATGGCAACAACCTGGCCGATCTCGCCGAGTATCTGACCACGCCGTTCAAGTTCGTGGTCGTCGCTCGTGCCGGGCTGGGGACGCTGAACCACGCCGGGCTGACGGTCGAGGCGCTGCGGTCCCGGGAGCTGGCGGTGGCGGGGCTGGTGATCGGCAGCTGGCCGGCCGAGCCGGACCTTGCCGAGCGGTGCAACCTGGAGGACCTGCCGGCGACGACCGGGGTGCCGGTGATCGGGCGGATCCCGGCCGGGGTCGGGGAGTGGAGCCAGGAAGCATTCGTGGCGTCCGCACCCGGATGGTTCGAGTGACGGAAACGGCTCGGTTCGACAGCGAGCTTGGGTACTGGGTGGTTGATGATCCGGTTGTGGTGCGTGAGGTGTTGCTGGACCCGGGGACGTTTCGGCCGGACAACGCGGTGCTGGCGCATACACCGTTGTCGGTGAAGGCGTTGCGGGTCCTGTCCGGTGCGGGGTTCGCCCTGCCGCCGACACTCGCCAACAACGCGGGAGAGTCACACCGCGCGATCCGCGCCGCGGTAGCGCGGTTCTTCAGCCCGGCGCGGGTCGCCGCGGTTGAGCCGCTGGCGCGGGAGCTCACCTCCGTACGGGTGGATGCGGCGAAAGCACAACTCGCGTACGCAAAACAGATCGACCTGGTACAGGCGATCGCTGCGGAACCACCGGCGTACGTCGTACTGCACCTGCTTGGCCTGACCGATGTGGACGTACCGGCGTTGAAGGCCTGGAGTCTGGACTCGCTGGAGCTCTTCTGGGGTCAACCGGATGCGGATCGCCAACTGGAGCTCGCACATAGTGCAGCCGAGTTCTACAGCTGGCTCCGGATGCGTACTAGTGCGGCGCGTACTGCACCAGCTGATGACCTGTTCGGCGTACTGGTCGGGCTGGGGCTGAGTGACGAGGAGGTGTGCGCGGTCGGGTACTTCCTGTTGATCGCCGGACAGGAGACCACCACCCAGCTGATCTCGACCGCCTTCCAGCGAGTGATCGAGGCCCACACCACCCACGAGCCGGTTGAGGTCGTCGAAGAGGTGCTGCGGGAGAGCTCGTCGGTGCCGACGTGGCGGCGGGTTACTGCCTGTCCGGTCGCGGTGGGTGGCGCCGAACTGCCGGAGGGGGCGCCGGTGTTGCTCGGACTGAGTGGGCACGGCGGACCGGCTGATCTGGCGTTCGGGATCGGTGTGCACCGCTGCCTGGGCGCCGGGCTGGCGCGGCTGGAGGCGCGGGTCGCGTTGGAATGTGCGCAGGACCTGTTGACCGATGTGCGACTGGTGGAAACCCCGCCGATGATCGACCTGCTGTCGTTCCGGGCGCCGCAACGGCTGTTGGTTACTGCATTACTGCATAAGTGACCCGCGACGCTAGGCTCTGCTCGTGGCCCAAGCTATTTCGCAGCATGAACTTGTCCTGGTAGTGGACTTCGGCGCGCAGTACGCGCAGCTGATCGCGCGCCGCGTGCGCGAGGCGAACGTGTACTCCGAGATCGTTCCGCACTCGATGCCGGTCGACGAGATGCTGGCGAAGCGCCCGAAGGCGATCATCCTGTCCGGCGGCCCGCAGTCGGTGTACGCCGAGGGCGCGCCGCGGGTCGACTCCGGGTTGTTCGAGGCCGGTGTTCCGGCGTTCGGGATCTGCTACGGGTTCCAGGCGATGGCGCAGACGCTCGGCGGCGACGTACGCCGGACCGGGCTGCGTGAGTTCGGCCGGACGCCGGTCACGGTGAGTGCGGCCGGCACGCTGCTGGCGGACATCCCCGAGGAACTGAATGTGTGGATGTCGCACGGTGACGCGGTGCACGCGCCGCCGGCAGGGTTCGCCGTCCTGGCCGCGTCCCAGGGCGCGCCGGTGGCGGCCTTCGAGGACCTGGACCGCAAGCTCGCGGGCGTGCAATGGCACCCGGAGGTGCTGCACTCGCAGGCCGGGCAGGCAGTGCTGGAACACTTCCTGTACGAGATCGCGGGCTGCACCGGCGACTGGACGACGTCCAATGTGGTCGACGAGCAGGTCGCGCTGATCCGCGAGCAGGTCGGCGACAAGCAGGTGCTGTGCGCGCTGTCCGGCGGGGTCGACTCCGCGGTCGCGGCGGCCCTGGTGCACAAGGCGATCGGCGACCAGCTGACCTGCGTGTACGTCGATCACGGCCTGCAGCGGGCGGGTGAGTCGGAGCAGATCGAGAAGGACTTCGTCGCCGCGATCGGGATCCGGCTGGAGGCGATCGACGCCGAGGACCAGTTCCTGACCGCGCTCGCCGGGGTGACCGACCCGGAGCAGAAGCGGAAGATCGTCGGCCGGGAGTTCATCCGTACCTTCGAGGCGACCGCGCGCAAGGTGGACGCCGAGCGGCACATCGAGTTCCTGGTGCAGGGCACCCTGTACCCGGATGTGGTCGAGTCCGGCGGCGGCGCCGGCGCGGCGAACATCAAGTCGCACCACAACGTCGGCGGGCTGCCCGACGACCTGCAGTTCAGCCTGATCGAGCCGCTGCGGACGCTGTTCAAGGACGAGGTCCGCGAGCTCGGGCTGGCGCTCGGCCTGCCCGAGACGATGGTCTACCGGCACCCGTTCCCGGGGCCGGGGCTGAGCATCCGGATCATCGGCGAGGTGACCCGCGAGCGGCTGGACATCCTCCGCGCCGCGGATCTGATCGCCCGCAACGAGCTGACCGCGGCCGGCCTGGACCGCGACATCTGGCAGTTCCCGGTGGTGCTGCTCGCCGACGTCCGCTCGGTCGGCGTCCAGGGCGACGGCCGCACGTACGGGCACCCGGTCGTCCTGCGCCCGGTGACCAGCGAGGACGCGATGACGGCCGACTGGGCCCGGCTGCCGTACGACGTGATCGAACGCATCTCCACCCGGATCACCAACGAGGTCGACGAGGTCAACCGCGTCACCCTCGACGTCACCAGCAAGCCCCCGGGCACCATCGAGTGGGAGTGATCCCCGGCGATCACCCGGAGTGACCCGGGTGGTTGGTACCTTCGGGGAGTTGCCTGTCGGTTACGACGGGTGACTACCTCGGGGGAGGGGATCGCGGTGTACCGCATTCATTTCGATTGTGCGGATCTGGCCCGGACGACGATCGCGCAGCGGCCGGACCCGTTGTGGGAGGTACTGCTCGGCCTGCACGTGCTGCAGGGCGACGAGGAGCCGGAGGTCTACGGGCCTTGGCGCGAGCGCGTACGGGGTCGGCTGAGCGTTCCGGAACGGGAACTGATCGCGCTGGCTCCACCAGTCGGGTACTCACCGGACTTCCTCACGCCACGTGCGGCAGGGGAGGGTCTCGAGGCCGGGCTGACCGCGGTCGCGGCGACACCGGCCAACCAGTTGAGGTCGGAGCTGCGCCGGTTGTCGGATGGCGTCCGGCTGCCGAACTGGACGCGCCGGCTCGCGTCCGGTGACACCGGAGTGATGACTCGGCTCGTGCACGGGCTGCGATCGTTCCACCGGACCAAGATCGCGCCGCAGCTGCCGATGATCTCGACAGCGATCGAACCGGCTGTCGCACAGCACAACAGCATCGTCGCGAACGACGGGTTCGAGTCGCTGATCCCGCAGCTGCATGCCTCGCTTGACTGGGCCGCACCGGTGCTGTCGGTGGACATGCCGCACGTCAACCGCGACCTGCACCTGAACGGCCGCGGGCTCCGGCTGGTGCCATCGTTCTTCTGCTGGAAGTACCCGATGATGCTGCTCGATCCGACTCTGCCGCCGGTGCTGGTGTACCCGGTCAAGCACGATCCGGCTCAGGTCGTCGTACGCCGCCCGGACCGTGATCGCGCGGTAGCAGTGCTGCTGGGGCGTACGCGGGCACAGGTGCTGACCTGTATCTCGGACGGTGCCTGCTCGACCAGTGAGTTGGCTGCTCGTACGGGGATCTCGCCTGCGTCGGCCAGTGAACATGCGCGGGTGCTGCATGACACTGGGCTGGTTACCACGCAACGGGTTGGGAGTTCGGTTCGGCATACGTTGAACCGGGTGGGTGCCGACGTGCTGGCTGGTGTGCGTACCTAATGCTTCTGGGCCTGGATGCCGTCGAGTAGGCGGTCCAGGCCGTAGCGGTACGACTCCGCTGCGGCTTCCTGCGTGCTGGACTGGTAGCCCTTCGCGTTCCAGATCGTCGTCATCGCGGGGTGCTGCTCGACGTCGAAGTACGTTTCCCACAGGTCGTTGCGCTCGTGCCACCAGGCGTCGTTGGCCTGGCCGGTGGTGCGTTCGATCAGGCGGCTCTCGGCTTCGAGGCCGGCGGCGGAGTCGATGTACGTGGTGATCGCGAGCGCGGCGGTGTTGGTTTCGGCGGCGCTCAGGCCGAGGACGAGCATCGCGGCCAGCAGATACTCACGGGCCGCCAGCATGCTCGGGCCGACCGGCGGGCGGATCGTCGAGATCTGCGACAGCCACAGATGCCGCCCGAACATCGCGCGGGTCTGCTCGGAGTAGATCTCGATCTGCTCGCGCCAGTCGTCCGGTCGCGCGCCCGGCCCGGGGAGCTCACGCTCGCTCATCACCTGGTCGACCATCAGGTCGAGCAGTTCCTCCTTGGACGGTACGTACGTGTAGAGCGTCATCGTGCCGACGCCGAGCTCCTTCGCGACGCCGCCCATCGACGCGGCGGCCAGCCCGTGTTCGTCGGCCAGCCGGATGGCGGTCAGCACCACATCGTCCAGGTCGAGCGACGGCCGCCGCCCGGCGCCCCGCTTCCTGGCCGGCTCGGCTGCCGGGCGGTGGTTGCGCCACAGCAGCGCCAGCGTCCTGTCCGGCTGCCCCGCGCCGCTCTGCTGCTTGTTCACAGGGCAACGATAGGCGCTGAGTCGAATTCTCGTATACCATACGAGAATTCAACCGGAAGGGGAGAACGGCATGACGATCTTGGTGACGGGCGCGACCGGGAGCGTGGGGCGGCTGCTGGTGGACGAGTTGGTCGCCGCGGGCGCACCGGTGCGGGCGCTCACCAACAACCCGGCCAAGGCGGCGCTGCCGGCCGGCGTCGAGGTCGCGCGCGGGTACCTGGGGAAGCCCGCGACCTTGCCGGCCGCGCTGGCCGGAGTGGACACGGTGTACCTCGCGCCGCTACCCGCGTACGTCGAGGAGTTCGCGCGGTACGCGAAGGAGGCCGGCGTACGGCGGGTGGTCGTACTGTCCGGCGAGCCGGCCGACTACGAAGCGCAGGGCGATCCGTCGACGTGGCACTACCACCGGATCGAGCGGGCGATCGAGGCGGGTGGATTTGATTGGACGTTCCTACGACCTGGGCAGTTCATGAACAACACGCTCGGCTGGGCGGAGTCGATCAAGAGGGAGGGCGTGGTGCGCGCGCCGTACGCGGGGGCCGTCCAAACGCCGATCGACCTTGCCGACATCGCCGCTGTGGCTCGGGTGGTGCTGCTGTCGGATGAGTTCAACGGTCGGAAGATCACGATGAGTGGACCGGAGGCGCTGACCGCGCCGGAGCAGGTCGCGTACGTCGCTGAGGCGATCGGGCGACCGGTGCGCTTCGAGGAGCTGACGCCGGACGAGTACTTGGACAGCATGGCGCCGGCGATCGGGTTGGAGACGGCGCAGTGGTTGCTGGACGGGTTCCGGATGATGTCGGAGTACCACATGAAGCCGGAGCCTGCTGTTGCGGAGTTGACCGGGCGGCCGGCGGTCACGTACAGGGAGTGGGCGTACGCGAACGCGGCTGCCTTTCAGTGAGGTTGCATCTTATCTGAACATGTGTTCGACTGTATGGCATGAGGTGGGCCGGGCAGCGGATCGATGCGGAGGTCGAGGGGGCGCTACCGGGGCTTGGGGCGATCGCTGGGTTGGTGCGGTCGGTGACTACGCCCGAGTTCAAGGGCGTCACGTTTCATGAGGTGGTGGCACGGTCGGCGCTGAACTCCGTACCCGGCAGTGCGTTGCCGTTCAATTGGACGGTCAATCCGTACCGGGGGTGTACGCACGCTTGCCGGTACTGCTTTGCGCGGCCGACGCACACGTACCTGGAACTCGGCACCGGGGAGGACTTCGACCGGCAGATCGTGGTGAAGACCAACGTGGTCGAGGTCCTGCGCCGGGAGCTCGCCCGCCCGTCCTGGTCGCACGAACCGGTTGCCCTGGGCACCAATACCGATCCCTATCAGCGCGCCGAGGGCCGGTACCAGCTGATGCCCGGAATCATCGACGCGCTCGCCTCCTCCGGCACACCCCTGTCCATCCTCACCAAGGGAACCCTGCTCCGCCGCGACCTCGGCCTGTTGTCCGCCGCGTCTTCCCAGGTGTCCGTCGGCATCGCCCTGTCGCTGGCCCTCGGCGACGAGGAGCTCCGCCGAAGCCTCGAACCCGGCGTACCTTCCGTCCGCGGCCGCCTCGACCTGATCCGCACCATCCGCGCCGCCGGTCTCCCGTGCGGCGTGATGGTCGCCCCCGTCCTCCCCTGGCTCACCGACTCCACCGACCAACTGGACCACCTCTTCACCCAACTGTCCGAGGCCGGCGCCACCGGCGTAACCACCCTCCTCCTCCACCTACGCCCCGGCGTCAAGCCCTGGTTCATGCAATGGCTCTCCCGAGACCACCCCGAACTGGTCGCCCGCTACGAATCCCTCTACGCTCACGGCTCCTACGCCGCCCCCAGCTTCCGCAAGTCCTTCGAATCCAAACTCCACCCCCTACAAGCCAAACACGGCTTCACCGGAGCCGCCTCCCACCGCTCCGAACCCATTTCCGGCATGCACCCCACCCACGCCCCCCGCAACCCCCGCCCAATCCAACAAGCCCTCTTCTAGCCCGATCCTCTGGGTACCTACTCCAACCGTTCACCGCTCTGCCGCTCACGTTGTGCGATCCGTGCTCGTGCTTGCTCGAGTTCGATCCGGTCTTTCTCGTCGAGTCTGGCCAGGGTGGCGGCATCGATTGCGAATGGTGGTTGTACCAAGCGGTTGGCGAGTTGGCCGTACGAGACGCTGGCAATGGGGAGTTCGATGCCGGCCTGACCTGGCAGGAACTCACCACCGCGTTCAAGAACTTGCACCATGGGTTCGTATGGGTCATCGAGGTCGGGGAATCGCTCGTATGGCCGGTTGCCCAGCGACGCCCAGCGGAACATGTCGATCACGACCTTGCGGACGGGGAGCAGGAGCGGACGGCCGACTGCGGCGTCCAGTCTTTCCAGCCAGGTCGGGTCGGTTTCCATCGAGGGGTCGAACGCCAAGGCGATGTCAGCGAACTGCCACAGGTGCGTCACCCCGAGCGCGTTCGCCCACAGTGCCTTCCGCCGGAAGTACTCGCTCGCGAGGTGGCGCCGCGAGGTCTCATGCAGCAATTCCGCCTCGCTGTCATCCCACCTCGCCGCGACCAACCGCGCCAACAACCGCTCACCCGCCGCTGCATCCGTCACAACTCACCGCGCTCTTCATGCCTCAAACCACCACATCGGCTTCGTTGCCCACCTGTGCACCGGGTGAACCGTCGTCTGATACGCCAGAAGGCTTCTGCCAAGAGCATCCAGCTCGTACGTGCGCTCGCAGTGTTCAGCTTGTAGATGCGTCTGGCCTACCGGACCACTGTTGTTCGCGTTGCGCCGTCCGTGCCCGCTCGACCTCGGCGCGGTCCGTTTCGTCCAATGCGGCCAAGGTTGCCGGATCGATCGGGATCGGCGGTTGCGCCAACCGGGCAGCGAGGTCAAGGTACGGCACCGGGCCGATGTAGATGTCGATCCCGCCTTGGCCCGGCATGAACTCACCGCCAAGCTCGAAAACCTGCACCATCGGCTCGTACGGATCATCGAACTCAGGAAACCGCTCGTAGGGGCGTTCGCCGAGCGATTGCCAGCGGAACATGTCCGTCACGACTTTCCGAACGGCCGGGAGCAGTTCACGGCCGACCCCGGCCTCCAACCGCTCCAACCACGCCGGATCGGTTTCCGTCGCCGGATCAAACGCCAACGCAATGTCCGCGAACGGCCACAGCCGGGTAATGCCCAACGCATCCGCCCACACCGCCTTCCGCCGAAAGAACTCACTAGCCAGCCGCCGCCGCGCCCCGAAATGCAACTGTTCGGCCTCTTCGTCGTCCCACTGCGCCGCCAACAGCCGCGCCAACAACCGCTCACCCGCCTGCATATCCGTCACAACCCCAGCTCCTTCTTCGCCACCCGGACCACTTCGTCCAGGTTCGACAGATCCTGCGCCACCTGTAGCTCGCCCTTTGAAATACGAAGGTTCTCCCAGTGCACGAGCAGGTCTTTGTACGCCGACTGCGTGCTCCGTGGCGCGATGACATGCGCGGCCGGATGCTCCCTTGTGACCTTTGGTATCAAGTATTCGTCCCATGCATCCGGTTCGGCCGACAGGTACGGCAGACCTGCCTCCATCAGTTTGGCCTCAACGTACTCATGTGCGACCAGCGACCAGAACTGCGCCTCCTGCTTGTCAGTCATGCTGGCTCCTGAGGCGGCCCGGTCCCAGAGATCGCTGTAAATCGCGTCCGGCGTGAAATACGCGTGCCTGGTCACACCCGGCTGTACTGCGACGTCGTGCTGGCGGAGGAAGAGATTGTCCTTGGCGACCTTGATCACCTCGCGCGGGAACCCGGAGTTCGCTGCGACGGCGTCTACGTCGTCTGTTTCTCGGATTCGGCGGTACGCGGCCATGTCCTGTGGGTCGGCGTCCTCGACGAACTCGTGGTCTGGTTTGTCCGGGGTTTCGTGCTGGTGTTCGAGCTCGGTGCGTTCGGCTGCGCCCTTTGCAGCATGGGGTGCTTCGGGCTTGGGGTGGGGTGCGGTGTGGGCGGGTGACCCCTCGAGAGTGTCGGCATCGGAGTTCGGGTGTGCTGTGGGTGGCGGATGGTCGGCCTGTTCGGTGCTGGAGTCGCCTTGTCTGATGGGGATGTCGGCGCCTTCGCGGGGGTCTTCAGTGAGTGCCGTGAGCGCCCCGTCGGGCCGGTTTGCCGGTGGAGGACCTGGCCGGGTGTCGTGAGTGTCTTGGTGGCGTTCTCGCTCGGTGTCGTTCGGCCGGTCTGTCTCGGTGTCCGCTTGGCTGTCCGGGCTGTGATCTGGTGCGGCGTCTGTCCGGTCGTGCACGCCCTTGTCTGCCACCACGTCCGCTGGACTGTCCGCACTGGCGCCCCCGCTCTCCGGAGCTCGACGGCGGTCGGTCCCGGCGTCTGCTCGGTCGGGTGCCTCAGCATCTTCGTCTCGTCGGACGGCCACTTCGGACGGTGCTTTGGTGCTTGGTCGGGCCGCCACACCAGCATCTGTCTCGCTGCCTGGACGGGCCGCGACGTCTGTCTTGGCGTCTGATCGGAGTGCCGCGTCGGCGTCTGGCTGGGTGTTTGTGGCGTCTTGCGGTGGTTGGCCCCAGCCGTCGCGGGAGAAGACCGCGTTGGCTGCCATCTGGGCATAGAGCTTTGGTGGTAGGTGGGGGTGGGGGCGGTCGTGGTGAGTCTCGCGGGTGGCTTCGGGGGTGTTTGGCCTGGGGTGTTCTGGTTTGTTTGGTGGTTCGGGTGAGTCTGCGTTCGGCGTACGTGGGTGCCGACGGTCGCCCGGGTGGTGCGGTTCAGGTTCGGGTGATCTGCGGGGTGACGTGTAGGCCAGCCTGGCGATGGTGTCGTCAGTGTGGGTGGCGTGGTCGGCTCGTTCGTCAAGGGTGGGTTGGGGGTTGGTGGGGTGGTCGTGATTGGGGTGTGGCGGGTCGGGGGCGCTGGGTCTTGGGCGTAGTTCGCTCATGGCCGGCGCCTCTCCGAAGGGACTGGGTCAGTCAGCACCGTACTGCAGGCGGTGATGCGGTGACCACAGTCAGTTGTTGGTCGAGGAGGCAAGTGCGTGCACCAGCGCGTACCCGGGGGTGAGCGCAGGGGAACGTTCGGGTGGTTGCTGTTGGCAAGGGTCGGTCAGGGGAGGGTGAGGATTTGGGGGCCGGTGGGGGTGATGGCGACGGTGTGTTCGGCGTGGGCGCCTCGGGATTGGTCGGTGGAGCGGAGGGTCCAGCCGTCGGGGTCGATGCGGTAGGTGGAGCTGGGGCCGGTCCAGAACCAGGGTTCGATGGCGAAGACGTGGCCGGTGCGGAGTTTGAGGCCGCGGCCGGGGCGGCCGCCGTTGGCGAGGTGGGGGTCTTCGTGCATGCGGCGGCCGATGCCGTGGCCGCCGAAGTCGAGGTTGGTGCCGAGGCCGGCTTGGGTGCCGATGTGGCCGATCGCGGCGCCGATGTCGGTGATCCGGCCGCCGTCGACCGCGGCCGCGATGCCGGCGGCGAGCGCTCGCTCGGTGGTGGCGATCAGCTCCAGGTCGGCGGGCCGGGGCGTACCGACGCAGAAGCTGGTCGCGGCGTCGGCGCACCAGCCGTCGACGGAAGCACCACAGTCGACGTTGAGCAGATCGCCGTCCTGCAAGCGAAGATCGGACGGCAACCCGTGCAGTACGGCGTCGTTCACCGACGTACAGATCACGCCCCGGAACGGCGCCGGCGCGAACCCGGGCTGGTACCCGTCGAACGTCGAGACCGCACCGGCCGAACGCAGCACGTCCCGCGCGACCTCGTCGAGCTCCAGCAACGAGACGCCGACGGCGGCTGCCTTCTTCACTGCCGCCAGTGCGTTGGCGACCACCCGCCCGGCGGCCCGCATCTGTTCGATCTGCGCGGGCGTTTTCAACTCGACCATGATGCCTCGACTCCTGGGATAGTTATACCGGTACTTCTATCACGCCGGTCCGGCGACGATCACCACGGGTACGCGGAAAAATGCTTTGAGCCCACACTGTCCGGCCGTTTAGGGTCGGCGCATGATTACGTACTTCGTGATGGTCCGTCGTGCCCGCCTCCGGGCAGGCGAGGGGTGCCTGGGGATGGCATCCGCTCGATAGTCGCTGGGCCCAACGCGTCGTGGACGCCGCCGGGGTCGAACCCGGCGAACTCGTCCTCGACGTCGGAGCCGGACTGGGCGCGCTGACCGCGCCGCTGGTCCGGGCCGGTGCACGGGTCATCGCTGTCGAACTCCACCCCGGCCGGGCCGACCGGTTGCGCCGGCGGTTCGCGGACGAACCGGTGACGGTGGTCCGCGCCGATGCCGGTGACCTTCGGTTGCCGTCGCGGCCGTTCCGGGTGGTGTCGAGTCCGCCGTACAACATCTCCACCTTGTTGCTGAAGCGCCTGCTGGCGCCGGGTACCCGCCTGGTGTCAGCGGATCTCGTGCTGCAGCGGCAGGTGGCGAATCGGTGGGTACGCGGCGATGCTCCGGGCGCGAACCGGTGGTTCCGTCACTACGACCCTTCGATCGGGCTTCGCCTTCCCCGCAAGGCATTCACCCCGCCTCCACATGTCGACTCAGCAGTCCTGGTACTGCGCAAACGCTGAAAACGGAGCGAACCCCCTGCCGGTCAGAGGTGACCGGCAGGGGGTTCTGCGTGTCTCAGCCGTGCCAGGAGTTCCACAGCGCGGCGTACGAGCCTTTGCGCGCCACCAACTCGTCATGACTACCGAGCTCCGAGATGCGCCCGTCCTCCACTACCGCGACCCGGTCCGCGTCGTGCGCGGTGTACAACCGGTGCGCGATCGCGATGACAGTCCGCCCCTCCAGTACGCCGGCCAGGGAGCGCTCCATGTGCCGTGCGGCCCGTGGGTCGATCAGCGACGTCGCCTCGTCCAGTACGAGCGTGTGCGGATCAGCCAGCACCAACCGAGCCAGTGCGAGCTGCTGCGCCTGCGCGGGCGTCAGTGACAGCTGCCCCGAACCCACTCTGGTGTCCAGACCATCAGGCAGCGCCTCGGCCCACTCGCGGGCATCCACTGCACTGAGGGCGTCGAGTAGCTCGTCGTCTGTCGCCGACGGACGTGCCATCGACAGGTTGTCCCGCAGCGTGCCAACGAAGACGTGGTGCTCCTGCGTCACCAGAGCAACCTGCTTACGCAGCTCATCCAGTGGCAGGTCCGTCATCCCCACGCCGCCCACTGTCACCGAACCAGTGCGTGGCGGATGGATTCCGGCAACCAGTCGGCCCAGCGTCGACTTACCCGCACCGGACGGTCCGACCATGGCGATCCGTTCGCCTGGTGCGATGGTGAGATCGACACCGTGCAGTACGTCCCGCCCGTCCACGTACGAGAACCGGACGTCACGTGCTTCAACCAGCTCACCATCGGGCGTACGGCCAGAGGGTGTGCGGTCGTCCGGTACATCGCTGATTCCCAGCAGTCGCGCGAACGCCGCACCACCGGACTGGAGCTCGTCCAGCCAGGAGAGCAGTCGGTCAACCGGGTCGATCAGCTGATTCACGTACAGAACAGCAGCTGTCACCGCGCCGAGTGAAACGTGGCCGTTGATGTGCAGCCAGCCGCCGAAGAGCAGCGTGCCGACCACGGGCACCAGGTACCCCAGCTCGGCGGCCGGGAAGTACACCGTGCGCAGGAACAGCGTGTACCGCTCGGCGTTGTACGAGCCGCGGATGTCCGCGTCGCCACGACGTACGCGATCGTCGAACCGCCGCAGCGCCTCGACCGTCCGTGCCCCTTCGACCGTCTCGGCGAGCGAACTGGTCATCTGCGCGTACGCCGCGTTCTCCCGCAGGTAACCGTCCTTGGCGCGCCGCAAGTACCACTTCGTACTCAGCCAGAGCAACGGAACCATCGCCACCAGCGGCACCAGCACCCAGACACCGACCAGCAGCGTCGCAACCGCCGTGAAGATCACGGTGACGAACGCGATGATCGTCTCCGGTACGGCGAACCGCACCGTCCGCGACAGCGTGTCGACGTCCCGCGACGTCCGCGACAGCAGGTCACCCGTACCGGCTCGCTCGACTGTGCCGATCGGCAGGGCGAGCGCGTTGTCGACGAACTCCTCCCGCAGCTCGGCCAGCACCTGCTCGCCCAGCGCGAACGACTTGAACCGCGCCCATCGCGTCAGCAGCGACTGCGCGACGATGAAGACGGCGATCACCGCGATGACCAGGTTGACCTTGGCGGCGGTCGTGCCGTGCTGCACGTTCTGGACCAGGTCACCGATCAGTCGCGGCGCCGCCAGACCGCTCACCGCCGCTAGCGCGTGCAGCAGCATGGCGGCCAGCAGCGTACGCGGATGCCGTCGCGCCAGCCGGCGTGCATGCCGCCGGATCTCGGCCGGCCCGGCGACGGGCAGGATCTGTCTCATCGCAGGGCCTCCTCTTCCTTGCTCTGGTCTGCTGCCTGGTCTGCTGTCTCGTCTTCGGTCTGGCGGGTCACGGTCCGGCGGTACCGCGGGTTGGCGTCGAGCAGCTCGCGGTGCCCGCCGACCGCTGCCACCCGTCCGCCGTCGACGAAGATCACCTCGTCAACCCGGTCCAGCAGCAGGGGGCTGGCGGTCAGTACCACCGTGCTGCGGCCGGCCCGGTGCTCTCGCAACCGCTCCGCGATCCGCGCCTCGGTGTGGGCGTCGACAGCTGACGTCGGCTCGACCAGCACCAGTACAGACGGGTCAGCAAGGAGAGCGCGGACGAGCACCAGTCGTTGCCGTTGTCCACCGGAGAACGAGCGGCCCTTCTCCTCGACCTCTGAGTCCAGTCCGTCCGGCAGGGCAACTAGTACATCCTCGGCGGACGCCGTACGCATCGCTGTCAGCAGTTCCTCGTCAGTGCGTCGGCCCGCCGGGTCCAGCTCAGTACGCAGCGGGCCGGTGAACAGCTGGGAGCTGGTGTCACTCACCAGGATCCGCTCCCGTACGTCAGCGCGTGTCGCACTGGCCAGCGTCACACCGCCGTACCGAACTTCGCTGGAGTCGTCGTAGCGACCCAGGCGATCGGCCAGCACTGCATAGCTGTCCGGCTCGGCGGAGACGATCGCCGTGAGCAGACCGTCCCGTGCACGTACGCCGGACACCGGATCGACCAGGTCACCGGCTTCCGGCAGCCGCACTGGCTGCTCCGGCTCGGTGATGTCCGGCTTGAGCCTCAGCACCCGATTCACTCGACCGGCCGCGACCAGACCGCGCATGAGCTGGTTGGCGAACTCGGTTGCTGTCCGGAGCGGCAGCACCAAGAACGTTGCGTACCCGTAGAAGGCGACCAGCGACCCCGGGCTGAGCTGGCCGCGCAGAGCGAAGTGCGCGCCCAGGCCGACCACCAGCACGACGAAGATGCCCGGTAGCAGCACCTGGGCGGCGTCCAGCACCGACTGGATGCCGGCTACCCGCACACCAGCCTTCCGGACCTGCTGTGACTCGGTCCGATACCGCCGGGAGAACGACTCCTCGCCGCCGATGCCGCGCAGCACGCGCAGACCGGCGACGATGTCGGAACCCAGCGAGTTCAGCTCGCCGACCGCCTCGCGCTGGGCGGACTGGCGCCGGTGCAGCGGCCGGAGCATCGGGCCGAGGCAGAAGAGCATCACCGGTACACCGATCAGCACCACCAGGCCGAGCACGGGCGACGACGACAGCAGGATCACCGCGACCACGAAGAACGCCACGATCGAGCCCGCGAACCGGGCCGAGATCTCCATCAGGTTGCCGATGTACGACAGGTCGCCCGCGCCGACGCTGACCACCTCTCCGGTGGCCAGGTGCTTCGGCAGCGTCGCACCCAGGTCCGCGGACTTCCGGGTGATCACCTGAACCGTCCGGTACGCGGCGGTGAGCCAGTTGGTGACCGCGAACCGGTGCCGCATGATGCCGGCGACCGCCTGCACCACGCCGACCGCGAACAGCAGGGCGGTCCACTGCAGCAACCGCTTGCCGTCGCCGGCCGCGACGCCCTCGTCGATGGCCCGGCCGAGGATCGCCGGGATGAACGCCTGCGCGCCCATCCACAGGATGCCGAAGGCCATCCCGCCGATGAGCGTGCGGGCCTGCCCGCGGGCGACCCACCACAGGTAGCGGGCCGGCGAGCGATGGTTCGGGACGCCGGGATAGGCGAGCGGGAGTTGTCTCATGGCCTCCTCAGGCTAGGTCTCGGCACGGACAGTTCGCATGCGAATTAGTCGTGACGGTGACGGTCGGTAGAGCTTCACCTTGCGTTGGGCAACGGGTTCCCGCCGGGCAATCTGCGGCCCCTGTCCTGGAATCATGTTGGTGATCGCGCATCGGGGAGCGAGTGGCTACCGCCCGGAACACACATCGGCCGCCTACCGGCTGGCAGCGGTGCAGGGCGCCGACTACCTGGAGCCGGACCTGGTCGCCACGCTGGACGGCGTCCTGGTCTGCCGGCACGAGAACGAGATCTCCAGTACGACCGACGTGGCCGATCACCCGGTGTTCGCGGACCGGAAGATCACCAAGATCGTCGACGGTACCGCGGTTACCGGCTGGTTCGTGGAGGACTTCACGTACGCGGAGCTGCGGACGCTGCGGGCCAAGGAGCGGATGCCGGCGCTGCGGGCGAGCAACACGGCGTACGACGGGCTGGAGGAGGTACCGACCTTCGACGAGGTGGTGGCGCTGGCCCGGCGCGAGTCGGCGCGGCTCGGGCGGCCGATCGGGGTCATCCCCGAGCTCAAGCACCCGGCGTACTTCCGGCGGCTCGGTCTGCCTCTGGAGGAGTTGCTGGCCGAGCGGATCGTGGCGCTGGGGCTACGCGCGGACGAGATCATGGTGCAGTCGTTCGAACCGACCAGTCTGCGTCGGCTGGCGGTGATGGCACGGGTACCGCTGGTGCAGCTGATCGACTCGGAGAGCGCGCCGAACGACTTCCTGCGTACTGGTGACGGCCGCTCGTACGCCGATCTCATGGCACCGTCCGGCCTGCGGGAGATCGCCACGTACGCGCAGGTGCTCGCACTGCACAAGGACCTGGTGATTCCGCGTACTGCTGACGGGTGTCTGGGGGAGCCGACCCGACTGGTCGATCAGGCACATCGCGCCGGACTGGCCGTACAGGCGTGGACGTTCCGGGCGGAGCGGCGCTTCCTGCCTACTGCTACTGATTTCGCTACTGAAGTCACCCGGTTCGCCGCACTGGGGCTACAGGGCATCTTCGCTGACCACCCTGATCAGGCTGTCGCTGTGCTGCGAAGCGCTGCGCTCAACGTGTGAGCCGCAGCGGGGTGACCGCTTGCTGTGGTCACCCCGCCTGGGTGGCTAGGGGTGCTGCGCCTGGTGCCGGCGCAGTGGTTGTCACGCCGCCGGGGGCTTGGTGCCGGTGTTGTTGCTGGTGTCGTCGTAGATGCGGGAGGCGATGTCGTTCTCGGTCGTGTTCTGCGGGTGGTTGACCGACTGCTGAACGTTCTGCCACACGGCCTTGCCGTCGGACTCGGGAATCACGATCCAGGCGACCGCGTACCCGATCATGGCGGCACCACCGGTGATCAGCGTCAGGCCGACCCAGCCGAGCCGTACCAGCGTCACGTCGACGTTCAGGTACTCGGCGATGCCACCGGAGACACCCGAGAGCATCCGCTGGTTGGCGGACCGCCGGAGGATCTTGCCGGAGAGGTTCTGGAACGGTGCGTTGGAGTTCGTCATGGCTCTACTGTCCCGTCTGAGCACCCCGCACCACATCCGGATCGGCACCGACCCACCCCTGACCCGCCCCTGACGACTTCCGTGGAAGCCCCACGACCCACGAGCCTGTCTCTAGGGGTGAGGAGGGACATGGACGACTTCGCTGAGTACGTCACCGCACGCTGGCCCACACTGGTCCGGTCGGCGGTTCTGTTCGGGTGCAGACCGGCCGAGGCCGAGGACCTGGTCCAGACGGCCCTGGAGCGCTGTCTGCTCAAGTGGAACCGGGTGCGGGTGGCTGAGGACCGGGATGCGTACGTACACCGCGTACTGATCAACTGCTTCCGCTCCGCGCGGAAGCGCCGCTGGCACGGTGAGCTGCCGTCCGCGACCCTTCCGGAGACTGCTGGTGCTGACGAGACGGCTGTCGTGGACGACACCGATGCAGTGATGCGGGCACTCGACCGGCTACCGGCAGACCAGCGCACTGCTGTCGTCCTGCGGTACTACGCGCACTTGAGTGAGCAGCAGATGGCATCAGCGCTCGGTGTGGCGACCGGCACCGTCAAAAGCCGGCTGTCCCGTGCGGTGAAGGCCCTGGCGAAGGACTCACATCTGGCAGAACTGCGAGCATCCCAATGAACGAATCGAACCTGACCCAGCTCCTGGAGCGCACCGCCGACCGGACTGCTGTCAGCGCGCCCCCACTAGCGGCGCTACACACAGGTGCCCGCCGGCGGCGCCGTCGCATGCTGGGAGCATGCGGTACGGCCGTGGTGGTTGCCGCTGCTGTTGTGATCGGCGTGGGTGTGCAGCTTGGCTCCCGTGCCTCTGTTGCTCCCGCTGCCCCGCCGACCCGGTTGGTCGGCTTCGGGCATGCTGCGATCGCCGTACCGGCCGACTGGCCCACCAACCGCAGCATGTGCGGTACGCCGCAGCAGGACACCGTACAGATCGACGATCCCAGTGCCGCGCGGTGCTGCTTCGCCTACCGTCGCAGCGGGCTCGAGAGCGTCGCGGTGCACAACGACCCACCCAGTACGGAATTCCAGGCCGACGAGACGTTCATCATCGACGGCGTACGCGCCGAACGGCAGCGGGGTGTCTGTTTGGTGGCGCAGCCCCAGTCGTCAGTGCGGACCTGTACGGGAACCGTAGTGATCCGGTCGATGGGCGTCTGGTTCCGGGCTGAGTCGTCGACCGGTGCCGCGGAGGTCGATCGACTGCTGGCGTCGATCCGGATCGTGAAGGACCAGGCCGGCGTACCCGGTTATCAGGTGCTCGACCTCAAGGCGCCGAAGCTGGAGAGCCAGGCGTACGCCGCGGAGCTGCTCGCGCTCGGCCTGAAGGCGAAGTACGAGTCGCGGAAATCGCCCGGCTACCCGCGCGGAACGATCCTCGGTGTCTCGCCCGCTCCGGGCACGATGCTGCGGCCTGGCTCGACGGTGACAATGACTGTGGCCGGCTGAGCCCGGAAACTGTCGGTGGGGGTGGTTAGCGTCCCGGGTATGGACGTGGCGGCGGTGGTGAAGGTGATGAATGGTCTGCCGGGGGCGGAGGAGCACGAGGGCTGGGCCGGGCAGCCGGTCTTCAAGGTCCGCAACAAGAGCTTCGCGTACCTGTCCCAGGATCAGGTCCGGATGCACCTGAAGGCGCTCCGCGAGGAGCAGGAGGCGCTGGTCGCGGAGAATCCGGACGTCTTCACCCCGTCCTGGGCCGGCGGCCGCTTCGCCTGGCTGGAGATCGACCTGGCCAAGGCCGATCCGGACGAGCTCCAGGAACTCATCACCGAAGCCTGGCGGCTGACCGCCCCCAAGTACCTGATCGCCCAGCTGACCGCGTGACGGGGCGGCCCGCGCCGGGGTTGGGTTGGGGGCTGGCTTGCACTCGGGTGGGGCGAGTGCTAATACTTGGTTAGCACTCCACGGGTGAGAGTGATAACTGCTCGGCTCGCCGGAGTGTGCGCAAGAAGACGGCCTCGATGAGGTGCCGGAGCGTGGCGGGACATGAGCGTCGCGACCTGGTGCCGTCCGTCGCGGGCATCGGAGCCGGCTGAACCACAAAGACTCGACGCGGGAGGACTCGCGGAGAATGCCCAAGCTGATTGCTTTCGATGAAGAGGCGCGCCGCGGCCTCGAGCGGGGAATGAACACCCTCGCCGACGCCGTCAAGGTGACGCTCGGCCCGAAGGGCCGCAACGTCGTGCTGGAGAAGAAGTGGGGCGCCCCCACGATCACCAACGACGGCGTCTCCATCGCCAAGGAGATCGAGCTCGAGGACCCGTACGAGAAGATCGGGGCCGAGCTCGTCAAGGAAGTTGCCAAGAAGACCGACGACGTCGCGGGTGACGGTACGACCACCGCCACCGTGCTGGCCCAGGCCCTCGTCCGCGAGGGGCTGCGCAACGTCGCCGCCGGCGCCAACCCGATGGGCCTGAAGAAGGGCATCGAGAAGGCCACCGAGGCGGTCAGCGAGCAGCTGCTCAAGCTGGCCAAGGACGTCGAGACCCGCGAGCAGATCGCGTCGACCGCGTCCATCTCGGCGGCGGACAACCAGGTCGGCCAGATCATCGCCGAGGCGATGGACAAGGTCGGCAAGGAAGGCGTCATCACCGTCGAGGAGAGCAACACCTTCGGCCTCGAGCTCGAGCTCACCGAGGGTATGCGCTTCGACAAGGGCTACATCTCGCCGTACTTCGTGACCGACACGGAGCGGATGGAAGCGGTCCTCGACGACCCGTACATCCTGATCGTGAACAGCAAGATCTCGAGCATCAAGGACCTGGTCCCGGTGCTGGAGAAGGTCATGCAGACCGGCAAGCCGCTGGCCATCATCGCCGAGGACATCGAGGGCGAGGCGCTGGCCACCCTGGTCGTCAACAAGATCAAGGGCACCTTCAAGGCCGTCGCCGTCAAGGCGCCGGGCTTCGGTGACCGCCGCAAGGCCATGCTGGTCGACATCGCCGTCCTCACCGGCGGCGAGGTGATCTCCGAGGAGGTCGGTCTGAAGCTGGACTCGGTCGATCTGGAGCTGCTCGGCCAGGCCCGCAAGATCGTCGTCACCAAGGACGAGACGACCATCGTCGAGGGCGAGGGCGACGCGGACCAGATCGCCGGCCGGGTGAACCAGATCCGGGCCGAGATCGAGAAGTCGGACTCCGACTACGACCGCGAGAAGCTGCAGGAGCGGCTGGCCAAGCTGGCCGGTGGCGTTGCGGTGATCAAGGTCGGCGCGGCCACCGAGGTCGAGCTGAAGGAGCGCAAGCACCGCATCGAGGACGCCGTTCGCAACGCGAAGGCGGCCGTCGAGGAGGGCATCGTCGCCGGTGGTGGCGTCGCGCTGCTGCAGGCGTCCGTGGCGGCGTTCGAGAAGCTGGAGCTCGAGGGTGACGAGGCGACCGGTGCGCAGATCGTGCGCCAGGCCGTCGAGGCCCCGCTGAAGCAGATCGCCGTGAACGCCGGCCTCGAGGGTGGCGTCGTGGTGGAGAAGGTTCGCAACCTCGAGCCGGGTCACGGTCTGAACGCCGCGACCGGTGAGTACGTGGACCTGATCGCCACCGGCATCATCGACCCGGCCAAGGTGACGCGCTCGGCGCTGCAGAACGCGGCGTCCATCGCGGCCCTGTTCCTCACCACCGAGGCCGTCATCGCCGACAAGCCGGAGAAGGCTCCGGCCGCTCCGGGCGGCGCGCCCGACATGGGCGGCATGGACTTCTGATCCAGTAGTCCGACAGCAAAAGGTCCCGGGCCCCACGGCCCGGGACCTTTTGCATGCCCGCCGCACCACAAGAGTGGATATCCACCGGCGTGGTGGGTTCTCCACCGGTATACGGGTGGAGGACCCACAAGAGCGGTGGATATCCACTCTTGTTGTGGGGTGGCGGTCAGGTGCCGGTGATGAGGTGGTGGGCGAGGAGGGGGGAGAAGGTGCGGGTGGGGAGGGTGGGGGTGAGGCCGCAGGGGCCGTCGGATTCGCCGGGGGTGCGGAGCCAGAGGTGCAGGTCGGTGGGGGCGGGGGCTGCCGCGGGTGGGGCGCCGAGTTTGCGGGCGGGTGGGTTGCAGGCGCTGCCGTCGGAGCCGTTGCCGTTGCGGCTGGTGTCGATCACGAAGTGCGTACCGCCGCCGAGCGCGGCGAGGATCTGGTTGCCCCGGGCGGTGGACTGTTCGGTACTGAAGTAGTCCGCCGTGTTCAGTGCGAAACCACGGATCTTGCCGACATCGGCGAGGCGGAGGCGGCGGGCGATCTCCTTCGGATCGGCGGAGCTGACGGCGCCGGCATCGAGGTACGCCCAGGTGTTCGGGTTCTTCGCGGCGAGCAGCCCCACCGCGTACTTGAGCATCGCGATCCGCCCGTCCCACTGCGCCGCCGGGTAACAGTCGAGTCGTGCGAGCGCGTTCGGTTCGAGGACGACGATCGCCGGCCGGGCGCCGATCCCGTCCGAGACCGCGGTGATCCAGTTCCGGTACGCGGCGTCGGTCGCTGCCCCGCCGCCGATCCCGCACTGCCGGCCGGGCAGGTTGTCGGTCACCAGCACCGGCAGTTTCCCGGCCCGGTCAGCCGCGGTCGTGTACGCCGTGACCGCCGCCTTCGCATCGCCGCTCCAGCTCCCGATCCATCGCGCCGATGGTCGGCTCGCGATCTTCGACGCAAGGGCGGTGTCCTCCGGGTGGCGGCGCGCGTACGCGGCGGCGGCTGAGGCCGGATCGACGTACAGCCCGTTCGTCAGCTTCAACGGGTCGCCACTCGCCTCGGCCGGCCCAGCAGTTGCCCGCTCACCTCCGGCCAGTCCGGTTCCAGGCAGTCCGGCTTCGGCCAGTCCGGGTGTGGGCCGGCCGAAGGCGAGCAGGGCGGCGGTCAGCAACAGGCCGGCCGTCAGCGAACGCGCGGTCCGGTGCGGCAGGCGCGAAGTCGGCATCGGTGCAGCGTCCTTCCGTCCAAGAAGTGATCACTCAACGTGCCGACGACATTACCGCCAGTGGATCAGCTGTTCTCGTCGACCTCGCAGAACGAGGCGTAGTGGTCGCCGGTGTAGTACACGTGCACGGGCGTGGTCTTCGCGCCGCCACCGATCAGCCGGCGGGCGCCACGGTCAGGCGAACCCGGCGTCTTCACGGTGTACTCGTGGTAGTACCCCGACGATTGACTCGGCAGGATGCCCTCCCGGTTCGAGAAGACGGTGCCGTCCTGGCGGTACGGGAACGGTCCGCCGGAGTGGATGAGCTTGAGGGTGTCGGAGGCCTGCGACGGCAGCGAGCTGAGTGCACAGGTGTCGATCGCGCGGATGGACGACGACGTGGGCTGGACAGCACTGTGAGCGGGGTGGGCGGTGGGGGCGGCGTAGGCCGTGGAACCGAAGGCGACGGTGGTCGCCAGGGTCACGGCAGCGATGAGGGTTCTCATACCGCTGAGGATCCTCCGCCGAGGCCGGTGACGGGTCATCCCAACTGTGAATAACAGGTGGACTATGACCCCTGGCGCGGATTAAAGTCTCGCCCGGCGAGAACGATTCCGGAGTGGAAGGAGCGACCGATGCGTACACCGACTTGTTTCCCGGCGCGCCCGGCCCGCTCCGCCAGCTCGCACTGAGCGGACCCCCGCGCCTCCTGCTGGAGGATTCGTGACCATCCGCAACACCGTCGAGGCCGACCTCGACACCATCACAGCTCTGATCGAGCAGCAGTCCGTCAACACCGTCACCTTCGACCGGTTCAACGAGTATGTTGCCGCCGGCTACTACCGGCACGACTGGAGCTGGGTCGTCGAGGAGAACGGCAGCATCCAGGCGCTCGCCATCTGGTGGGGCATGCCCGGCGAAGAGCACCCGTACAGCATCGATGGCCTGTACTACGCCGGCGACGGCGACCCGGTACCGGTGTGGACCGCGCTGATCGAGCATGTGCTGACAACGCGTCCGGCCGATGCCGAACCGCCGGAGTACCACTTCTTCCTGGACAGCGACTGGGAGAACGATCCGGAGGCCGTCGCGGCGCTCGATCAGCGTACGCGGGCAGCTGTCGCGGCTGGGTTGACCGAGGTGACCGACCGGCTGCGGTACGAGTGGAAACCCGAGTACGGGTTGCCGAAGCGGTCCACGCGACTGCGCTTCGAACCGGCTGACGACGAGGCGTTCGTCAAGGTGTTCATGCAGGTCAGTGCGGGCAGTCTGGACGCCGCGACGGCCCGGGAGATCGCGCGGGTCGGCGTCGAGGCGGCGGCGCGGGAAGAGCTGGCGATCTACAAGTCGATGCCTGGTGACCGTACGCTCTGGCGGCTCGCGTACGACGAGGCCGGCGAGCTGGTTGGGTTCGAGATGCCGTCGGCGAATGCGGGTGGTCCGGTGGTCGGGTACCTCGGGGTTGTGCCTGAGCACCGGGGCAAGGGGTTGATCGACGATTTGCTGGCCGAGCTCACGCATCAGCTTGCGGACGCGGAGCAGATCCGCGCCGATACGGACTTCGGCAACGTGCCGATGGCGAAGAGCTTCGAACGGCAGGGATACCGGAAGTTCGCGGTCCGGCGGGTGCTGTCGTTCCCGCAGGCCTGAGCCGGAGACCGGCGCGGCGCTGAGCTGAAGGCCGGCGGCGCCGAGCCGGAGACGAGCGCTGCGCTGAGCCGGAGACGGGCGCGGTGCTGAGGTAGAGACGCGTGACTCCTCGAGCCCTATGCTCCCTGACATGTCAGCTGGGCTGGGGGGATCGAGGAGTCGCGGCAATGCGTGACGTCGCGCTGATCGTGCATGTCGTGGTGGGGGTGTTCGCGGTGCTCTTCGGGCCGCTCGCGATCGTGCTGACGCTGCGCCGGCGGCGGTTGAACTGGGCCGGCGAGGTGTATCACTGGACGATCGCGCTGGTGTGCCTGACCGCGCTGGTGATGGTGCCGTACGACTGGGGGCGGCTCTGGTACTTCGGCCCGATCGCCATCGCCACGTACTTGTTCGTGTACTTGGGGCAACGTGCGGCGGAAGCGCCTGGTGGACTTTGGTACCGCGGGGTGCTGCGCGGGTACGGCGGTGGGTGGATCGCGTTGTGGACGGGGATCGCGGCGGTCGCACTGCCGAATCACCCGTGGGCGTGGGCGATCCCGATCGTGGCCGGGTCGGCGGCGATCGAGTGGCTGTGCTTCCGCCCGGCGCCGAGCTGGACGCACCTGCAACCGGGTCGCGGTTGAGGGGCTGACCCCTCAGATGGTGGGTTGGCCCCCGGGATTTTGAGGGGCCAACCCTGCAAGTGAGGGGCTGACCCCGCAGGCGAGAGGGACGACTCCGGGGGTCGAGAGGGAAGGCTCCGGGGGGGGTCGAGAGGGACGACTCCGGGGGTCGAGAGGGAAGGCTCCGGGGGTTAGGCCTGGCCGGATTGTTCTTCGGGGGTGGATTTGCGGACGACCAGGCGGGTCCAGGCGCCGACGTAGATGCGGTCGTCGGGGTTCAGTTCCTGGCGCTGGCCGGGGATGATCGGGGTGTCGGGGAGGGGGCCGGCGGCGGAGGCGACGTACGTGCCGTTGGAGGACTGCAGGTCCTCTACCCACCAGCGCTGGCCGTCGGTGGTCAGCTGCGCTTGACGGCGGCTGACGCCGGTGTCGTCGCCGCAGTCGATCTCCGGGTCGATACCGCGACTACGGGACGGGCGGCCGACGAGCAGGCTCTTCCCGTTGAGTGCGATGACGGCGGGGAGGCCGGGGGAGGGGCACGGGTCTTCGCTCTGTTGGACCGCGTACCAGTCGGGGTCTACCCAGCGCTCTACTACCCACTCACCGATTGCTGCTTGTGGGGCAGCTGGTGCGGGTGCCGGTGCGCCGGGCAGGTCGAGCGGTGCGGCCGGGCGCGGCATGGTGCCGGTGGTGAAGTCGTACCCGCAGTTCTCGCAGAACAGAGCGTCGACAGATGCTGCCTCAGAACAGTTGGGGCACAACTGCCCACCAGCAGGTACGGGAGCCGACGCGGCGGCTCCAGCACCTGCACTTCCGGGAGGGGGTGGAGTGGCCGCGCCGGGTCCGGACGGTGCAGCCGGGGCGTACGCAGGTGATGTGCTTCCAGGCACTGCACCAGCCGGAGGGGTGGTGCTGCCCGGGGCGTACGCGGGTGGTGTGCTTCCGGGCGCTGCACCAGCCGGAGGGGTGGTGCCGGCGGCGGCGCTTCCGGGTGGGGTGGTGCCGGCGGCTGCACTTCCGGGAGTGGTGCCGGCGGGTGGGGGTAGTGCGCTGGCTCCGGTGCCGTACGGCGGGGGTGTTGTGCCGGCGGGTGGGGGGACTGCGCCGGGGGTGGTGGTGGTTCCGGCGGTGGGGGTGTTGGGGTCTGGGAGGGGGAGGCCGCAGACGTCGCAGTAGTCGGTTGAGGTGGTGGGGTGTCCGCTGGGACAGGTCGCTGTCATTTCCTCACCCGGGTGGTCTTGGTGGAGGCGGTGTCGAGGGCCATTTCGTCGGCCTTCTCGATGGTGCGCTTGAGCCGCACCGTACCCGTTTCCTGGTCGTCGATGTCGACAACCTTGCGCAACCGGGTGGTGGCCTCCTCGTTCCCGGTGGCCGCGGCGAGCTGCACCGCACGCCCGAGTTTGGTGGTCGCGGTAGCCGTGTCACCAGCGGCTTTGGCAGCCAAACCGTCCTGGATCGCCTGCGCCAGCTCGGTCTGCCCGGTGTAGTGCGCGACCTCCGGACTGATCCGCGTGGTCAGCGCGTCATCGGCCGACCACAGCGCCTTCACCAGACCCTGCGCGACGACGTTGTCACCCAGTACGAGCTGCACCCGCGCCGCCAGCTGCTCCTGCCCGATCGCCTTGGCCGCCAACCGGATCGCCACGTGGTAGTCCCGCGACTCGTCACCCCAGGAACCGGTCGGGTACGAGCCGGTCAACGGGTTGATCACCGTACGCCGCGAAGTCAGGTCCTCCACGGTCGGCGCGACCTGCCGTACGAACAGCACCTCCGCCCCTTGCGGTGCCCACACGCGCAGATCGGCCTGCGCCACCCCACGACTCATCGCGTTCTGGATCAGCTTGGAGAACTCCTCGGCGAGCTGGTTCGGTGCCGGGATGATGTCGACGGTACCGAGCAGTGCCTGCGCGATCCGCCGTACCTCGTCGACCTGCCAAGCCACGCCCACCCCGCGCGTGTCGCACTGGAACTGACCGGTCACGGACTCGATCGCCTGGGTCAGCGCCTCCGGCGTCTCGTGCTGGTTCTCGCCGTCGGTGAGCAGGATCGCGTGCTTCTGCGTCAGCGACGGCACGGTCGCGAACACCCGCGACGCCAGCCGCAGCCAGGTACCCATCGCGGTCCCGCCGTCGGCGTAGAACCGGGAGACCGCGTCCTTGGCCGCCTGCCGGGTGTACGGGTCCATCTTCACCATCACCGGCTCCGCCGACGGCGGGAACGCCAGCTGGGCCCGGTCGTTGCCGGAGATGACCGCGAACCAGACGCCGTCGAGGATCTGGTCGAGCGCGGTCTGCGCGGCGTACGCGGCGGCCTGGACGCCGTCGCGCCCCATCGAGCCGGAGGTGTCGACGATGATGATCTCGCCGGCGTCGCCGCTGCCGGACTGCCCGGCCGCGCCGGCGCCGGCGCAGTTCACCGTGACGATGGCGTGTACGTCGGTCCCGCCGTCGGGCAGGAACTCGTTCTGGTAGACGGTGGCGGTGAAGTCGGCCATTTCGGGTTCCTATCGCAGGGTGTTTGCTGAGCTTCAGATGCGCGCGAGCGCGACGGTGATGTTGTCCTGGCCGCCTTGGGCGTTGGCCCAGTCGACCAGCGCGGACGCGGTGGCTCTGGGTTCGCCACCGGTGCCCGCAGCTGTCTGACGTACCAGGTCGGCCAGCGGTGCCGCCTCGGAGCAGTAGTTCCACAGACCGTCCGAGCAGACCAGCAGCCAGCCCGGGCCGGTCACGTGCAGAGTCGTGGTCCGTGGCGTGTGGTCTGGTGCGTCCTTGCCGAGCCAGCGGGTGATCGCGTGCGCGTGCGGGCCGGACTCGGCCTCCGCGCGGGAGATCCCGGTAGCGATCAGCTCGGCCGCCCACGAGTCGTCAGTGGTCAGTCCGACCGCTTCACCACCGTCCGGGAACCAGTACGCGCGGCTGTCCCCGATGTTGCCTGCTACCAGCAGCCCGTCCTCCAGCACGGCCGCAACGAACGTGCAGGACGCTGGGTTCGGACTGTCCGGGCTGGTCGAGTCGATGACCGCATCACTGGCCGCATCGGCAGCAGCCTTCAGCCGGGAGGCGATCGCACTGCCACGGGACGAGTCGGTCCCGAGGCCCTGAGCATGTCCGGCCTGCAGTACCTCACGTGCTACCCGTGCAGCGGCCAGTGAGGCTACGTCGGAGTCCATGGACGAGCTGACGCCGTCGCACACCACCAGCAGCGCCCGGCTGCCCGGTGTCTCGTCCGCGGCGATTGCCATGGCGTCCTCGTTGCGGCTGTGCCGGATGCCCCGGTCGCAGACACCAGCTACCCAGGCCGCGGGCTGCTCCTCGAAGTGGTCACGAGGCTTGGCCGCTTTGGTCCCACAGGTCTCGCAGTACCCGTCCGGTCCGACAGTGCCACCACACGAGAGGCACGGGCCGGCAGCGTTCACCACAGCCGCGGTGAGCTCAACAGTCGGCTCGGTGTCGGTGTCCAGCGCCGGAGTGCTCGGGCCGGTGCCGGGGTGGAGCTCGGCGCCGCAGGCCTCGCAGAAGCGATCGGCCTCGGACACCGGCCCGCCACAGCTGGGGCAGACCGTCTCGGTCGTACTCGTCATCGCAACGTCCATCCTCGAACCTCGTTGGCCAGGTCGACCAGGGCGACCCGTTCCGCTCGGGTGCCGGCCTGGCCGGCCAGCAACCGGTAGGTGGCCTCCAGCCCGTCCCGCAGGGCAGGCTCGGTGGCCGGCCGCCCGTCGATCCGGACTGCTTCCTGCGGACCGGACTGCCGCACCTCCGCAAGTGCGGTTTGGAACACGTTAGCGGCCAGGTTGGCCCGGTCGACCGGATCGATGGTCAGCGTGGCGATGCTGTCCATCGCCTGAGCGAGCGCGGGGAGGCCACGACCCGATCCTGCCAGCAGTCCGGCTCGCTGGCGACGCGCCCGTACGTATGCGCCGCTGGTCCTCGGTACCAGGTCGAGTGCACCGAGCGCTCCGTCCAGGTCATTGCGCTGGGTACGGATGGTTGCGAGCCCGAAGGCGGATGGCGCGATGTAGTTGGCGTCCGTACGCGCACAGGTCAGGTACAGGCCCTCGGCCACGTCGTACTCGTTGCTGTGCTCACAGGCGATCGCCAGCGCCAGTTTCGGCCCCAGCTCACCCGGCACCTGCCCGTACACGGCGTTGAACGCGGACTGCGCTGCTGCCGAGTCACCACGCGCCAGTGCGACCAGCCCGGCCATCCAGACTGCTCGCCACTCCCACGGGTCGTCGTTGAGTAGGTCAGACACCGCAGTGTCCACCAGGTCGTACCGCTCGGGTCCAACCTCCAGGGCAGCCGCTGCTACCTCTAGCAGTGTCTGCGGCGACTGCTCCGGCGCATCGATCAGCAGCTCCAGCCGCTTGTCCGCGTCCGGCACGCTGACGGTCTTGAGCCAGCCGGCCATCTTGTCGCTCTCATCAGGTACGAGCGACGGCAGCTGTTGCCACGGTGCAGCCGCGTCACCAAGGCCGGCCGCTTTGTCACCGGGCGTACCGAACAGCAATGAGGACGCGGAGTGCTGAGCCGCCTTGACCCCTTGCTTGTCCGCCACCACCTCACGCAGTACGCCGAGGAGCTGTACGCGGAACTCGTCCGCTGACTGGAACCGGTCCGCTGGGTCCGGCGCGCACGCCTTGGCCAGCAGCCGGTACACCGAGTCGTACTGCTGGAACAGCGGCACCTCACCGACCGGCGGCAGCGAGTCCACGTACCGGCCCTGGTACCCGCGGAACTCCATCGCCAGCACGCACAGCGTCCGGCCGAGCGTGTAGATGTCGGAGGCAATCGACGTACCGACCTCGGCCACCTCGGGCGCCTGGAAACCGACCGTTCCGTAGATCGCCGAGTCCAGGTCGTCGATCCGCCGGACCCCGCCGAGGTCGATCAGCTTGACCGCGTCACCGACCTGGATGATGTTGTCCGGCTTGAAGTCGCAGTACACCAGACCGAGATCGTGCAAGTACGAGAACGCGGGCAGGATCTCCAGCAGGTACGCGATCGCCTGGTCGATCGGCAGCGCGTCGTACTGGCCGTGGTTGGCCGCCATCCGCTGTTTGAGCAGCGTCTTCAGCGACGTACCGCCGACGTACTCCATCACGATGTACCCGGCGCCGTCATGGGTGACGAAGTTGTAGATCTCGACGATCAGCGGATGCTCGACCCGGGCCAGGAACTGCTGCTCCGCGATCGCGGCCGCGACGGCGTCCGGGTCCTCGGAGTTCAGCAGGCCCTTCAGCACCACCCAGCGGTCGGACACGTTCCGGTCCTGGGCCAGGTAGATCCAGCCGAAACCACCGTGCGCGAGACAGCCGGCCACCTCGTACTGCCCGCCGACCAGATCACCCGCGTGCAGCTTCGGCGCGAACGAGAACCGGCTGCGGCACTTCGGGCAGAACCCTTCGGTCCGGCCGGGCTGACCGTTGCGCGACCGGCCGACCTCGTTGCCGCAGCTCGGGCAGTTCCGGCGGTCCTCCGGCACCATCGGGTTGGCCAGGATTGCCGTGCTGGCGTCGATCGCGGGGATCGACGGCACGCTGGTGAGGCCGGCGCCGAGCCGCGCGCCGCGCAGCCGGGTGGACGACGTCCCCAGCTTGCGGGTCAGCTTCGAGCCGGCCTGGGCGGCGCGGGCCGAACCGAGCGGCGTCGAGGCCAGGCGGTTGGACGCGCGCGAGACGGTCGACACCGAGCTGATCGGGTCGGGATCGGGCGCTTCGGTACGCTCCGTCGCCGGCGAGCCGCACACGTCGCAGTACCCGTCCGCGTACGTCCCCGTGCACCCGGGCTGCGTGCAAGCCCCGGTCACAGCAGCAGGTGCCGCTGCAGGTGCCGAGGCCGCGGCTGGTGCCGAGGAGGCCGCCGGGGAGCCGCAGACGTCGCAGTAGCCGTCCAGGATGGAGCCGGTGCAGCCAGGCTGGGTGCATGCGGTGGTGGTCGTCATTTCGTCCCTTCCAGGTAGGCCTGGTAGGCCGCTACCAGTGCACCGAGGCGGGCCAGGTCGGCCGGCTCCGCCTCGATCACCGCTCGGCCGCGCCGGTACAGCTCGGCGAGATCTTCGTTGCCGGGAGCAACACTGGCCGCCTTCACCTGATAGGCGTCCAGCAGCTGGGTCAGTTCGTCTCGCCGTTCGAGCGCCGCGCCGTACGCCGCCTGCGCCTGCCCGAGCGCGCGCCGGACCGCATCCAACCGTGTCAGGTACTGGGTCAGTTCGGCCGGCGTGTTCGGCACCGGTCCAAGCGCGGTCACATCCGGTACGCCAAGCCGTGGCGCTGGTGTGACAGCGGCAACCGCCTTGTCGGCCAGCGCGCGTACCGCCGTACCCTGCGCTTCCAGCTCGGACCGGAGTGTACGCGCGCGAGCGACGTCCGCCGCACGTTCTTTGCGAGTCGCCGCGCCGACGATCAGGTCCCGCTCGGCCTTCGCGGTCGCCAGCTCCAGCGGGCCGATCAGACCACCGATGTCCGCGCCACGTTTGTTGCGTTCGGCAAGGTCTGTCAGCCGGCGATCCAGGTCGTGATGCTCGGCGAGCGCTTGGTTGCGTACGTTCGCGGGCTCCTGTTTGGCCAGGTCGCTGATCCGCTCCACGTCCGCGCGCAACCGGCGCAGCCGCGCGGCCAGATCGGCGTCGCCGGGCTCGAGCGCGAGCTTGGCGCGCAAGCTGGACGCCAGCGCGTCTGACAATTTGCATGCCTCGGGCAACGAAACCGCGAGCGATCCGCCGGTGCCGCCCGCGTCCAGCCCGCCCCAGATCAGCGCGGAGATCCGCTCGGTCTCCTGCGCACCGACCCGGCCCGAGTCCCAGGTGACCAGGATCAGCTCGTACCGGTCCGAAACCGCCTTCCAGACGGTCATGCTGAGCACCACATCCGCGCTCAGCGCATCGGCGTCCGGCGAATGCAACGCGGCGGCGTCGAGCTCGTCCAGCTCTGCCTTCCGCCGGTCCCGCCACTCGCCGAGCGCGGTCAGGAAGGCAAGCAGCTCCGTCGCCGGAACGCTGCTCCCCATTCGCCCCGGCGGCGGTGGCGCCGAGACCGTCGGCGTACGCACTGTCATCGGCCGTAGACCGCGGCCGGAGGAGCCGGCAAGCTGCCCAGGTCGGGCTTGAGCCACTTGTTGTACGAACCCATCCAGGTCCCGTCCGCCTTGATCTTCTCCAGTACGCCGTTGACGAACTTCACGAACTCGATGTTGCCCTTGTTGATCCCCAGCCCGTACGGCTCATCGCTGATCCGCTCGGTGAGCACCTTCGCGTACGGGTCCTGGGCGGCGTCACCGGCCAGCACGGTGTCGTCACCACTGATCCCGGCTGCCTTGCCCTGCTGGAACAGCACCAGGCATCCGGTGTCGGAGTCCGCGGTGATCGGCTTGATCTTCGGGTTCGCCTTCTTCAGGTTGTCCAGGCTGGTCGAACCGGCCGGCGCGCAGATCGTCTGATCGGACAGCTCGGCGAGCTTTGTGGCCTTCGAGTCGCGCTGAACGAGCGTCTTCTGGCCGGACTTGTAGTACTCGGCCGAGAACGCGATCTGCTTCCAGCGCGCGCAGTTGATCGTGATGTTCCGGGCGACGATGTCGACCAGATTCTGCTGCAGGACGGGGATGCGCTGCGGGCTGGAGATCACCCGGAACTCGACCTTGTGCGGCTGACCCGCCGCGGGCGGACCGAAGATCGCGTCCGCGACCGCGTTGATCATGTCGATGTCGAAACCCTCGATCTGGCCGGTGATCGGGTTCCGCGAGCCGAGGTGCAGGCTGTCCGCCGAGACGCCGGCGATCAGCCGGCCGCGCTTCTGGATGCGTTCCATAGTCGAGCCGGCCGGCATGTGCAGCGGTGCCGGCAACGGTCCGTCCGGCGCATAAGACGCCAGTTCATTGGTCTTGTCGCAGGACTCGGTCGGCACGGGCGCGGCCGACGAGGTGGTCGGCGCCGGCGCGGGCGGGAGCTGGGTGGCGGTGTAGTTGCCGGTGCCGCAGGCGGTGAGCAGAAGCGCGGTGGCGGCGGCGATCGGGATCAGCTTCTTCATCGGTACTCCTCCAGTCGCTGCGACATGCCCCACGCGACCAGCAGGGCCGCGGCGATCCCTACAGCCAGTCCGACCCAGCCGAGCGCCGCCAAACCGGTCCGCGCATCGCCGAGCTTGCTCTGCACCGCGCTACTCGCGTCCTGCAAATGCTGATCGGACGTGCTGTCGAACTGCCTGAACGCATCCACGGCGTTGAACTTCGGGTCGTGGCCGATCGCCATCGCGACCGCGCTCTCCCAGTCGCCCTCCTTGGCGTCGGTCGTCCGCAGCTTGTCGTGGATGTTCTTGTAATCGCCCCACAGGCCCTGCAGCTCGTTGTCCGTGCCCGCGAGCTTGCGGAGTTGCTCGTCCACCTGGCCGGCCGACGTGTTGTAGGCGTTGTCGTAGCTGTCGCCTGAACCGCGGGCGATCAGCGTCAGGCTTTCGTTCGAGCGGGCGTCGTACGCGGCGATCCGGGCGCGGGACAGTCCGACCGTCCGGTCGTACGCGCCTTGCTGGGTGTCGTTCGCGGCGCTCGACGCGCCGGCCAGGAGTACGCCGCCGATGACCGTGGTGAGCAGCACGAGTACGCCGCCGGCCGCGATCGGGACGTTGACATAGCGGTGCGTACGGCGGGCCAGCCAGCGCAGCGTGATCGCGAAGATCAGCAGGGTGAGTACGCCGCCGGCGATCACCCAGATCGTCCCGTACCCGACGCCGTCGAACTCGGTGCCGACGCGCTTCTCGTTCGCGTCGACCAGGGCTTTCACCAGCGGGAGCGAGTCGTCCTGGAGCACCGAGTTCGCGTCCTTGAGGTACTGGGAACCGATCGGCAGACCTTGGCGGTTGTTCGCGCGGGCCTGCTCGATCAGGCCTTCGTAGGTGATCAGGGTCTTGTTCAGCGCGCCGAGGGCGTCGCGGTCGGCCGGTTGCGCGGTCGCGGCCTCGGCGATCAGGCCGGCGGCCGCCGCGAGCGAGTCGACGAAGTGCTGGCGCTGTGTCGGTGGTTCCAGGCCGCCGACCAGGAAGGCGTTGGTCGCGTCGGCGTTCGCGCTGACCAGGTTGGTGTGGATCGCCTGGATGCGGACCAACTGGGCGGCGTTGTCCTGTGCGCGCTGAAGGGCGCCGTCGGACTGCTGGAAACCTTGCGCGGCGGCGAGACCGAAAACCACACTCACCGCCGCGGCCAGGATCAGGAACGCGCGCATCCGGCCCGGCGTACCGTCGAACCACTGCGCGACCGCACCGCGCCGCGCGGGGCTCGGGGCAGGCGGCTGGACCGCCGTACCAGCTGGCGCGGCCGGCGACCAGGTCGCGGGCGGCGCACTCTGCGTCTGGGTCACGCCGTTTCTCCTTGTTCCGTCTGGTCGCTGTCCTGCCCGGCTTCGGCTCGCCCGTCCTCCGATTGCTCGGCCCCAGGCTGCTCGGGTTCGGGTCGTTCGGCTTCAGGTTCTTCGGTCAGGTCCGCTGGGAGGATCTGACGCAGCTGATCGGTGGTCGGTGCCGTCACATCGCGCAGCCGCCAGGCCTGCCGGCCGATCGCGGCCTCGAGTACGTTCCGCGCGAACCGCCCGTTGCCGAACGAACTGTCCCGCGGCGTCTCCGCGAGAATCTCCTGAAACGCCTCCACCGCCGCCGGCACCAGCTCGTAGTCGGCTGCCGTCGCGAGCCCGGTGAGGATCTCGGTCAGCTCGTCATCCGCATAGTTCTCGAACTCGATCGTGGTCCGGAACCGGCTGGCCAGACCCGGGTTCGCCGCGATGAACGTCCGCATCGGTTCCGGATACCCGGCGACGATCACCACCAGGTCGTCGCGGCGGTCCTCCATTTCCTTGACCAGAGTGTCGACCGCCTCCCGCCCGTACTGATCGGCGCCGTTGTCACCCGCGGTCAGGCTGTACGCCTCGTCGATGAACAGCACTCCACCCGCCGCTGACTCGACTACCTCGGCGGTCTTGGTGGCGGTCTGCCCGAGGTACCCCGCGACCAACTCGGACCGATCAACCTCAACCAGCTGTCCCTTCGACAGCAGGCCGAGCGCTTTGTAGATCCCACTCACCAGCCGCGCGACGGTCGTCTTCCCGGTCCCCGGATTCCCCACGAACACCAGATGCCGCGTGATCGTCGGACTCTTCAGCCCAGCCTCGACCCGCAACTTCTCCACCCGCAAAACCGCAACCTGCCGATGCACTTCCCGCTTGACCCGCCCAAGCCCAGTCAGCCCATCAAGCTCCGCAAGCAATTCCTCAACAGACTTCTCGGGCGCAACCACAGCCGCCTGCCCCGCCTGCTCAGTCCCGCCACGGCCTTGTGGGTCAGCCGTCTTTTCTTCTCCTCGGCGCGGTGCCGGCGTAGCCGGTGCCGCGCCGAGCTGTGCCGGTTGAGCTCCTGCTGCTTGTAGTTGTGCGGCAGCCGCCACAGATGCATTCCCCACCACGCGCATGGTCGGTTCGCCGAGAGTGCAGGCTGCTGACGCGACCTCGGCCAGCGCCCGCGCGTACGCAACCCGTTCCGGCGAACCCGCCGCGATCAGCTCACTCAGTACGGCGGTGGGCGCCCCACGCCACCGACGTCCACGCACGGCAGCATCGAAGAAGTCCTGAACCGACGCTCCGTCGACAACCGTGCTCCAGTCACCAGCCGCACCAGGCGCCGACTCCGCCACCGCGGCAGCCAACGCCAGCGCCTCGCCCCGAGCCAGTTCCGCACCAACCCCAGCCCGCCCCGCAACCCCCACCAAGCCCGCCAACGCGTCCCGCAAAGAACTATCCCCCACGCCGCTCACGACCCTCCCCGCCCAGGCGGCGGCACCAACGGCCCACCCGCTCCACCCGATCCAGCACCCGGCGCCGCACCCGGCGCCGGCGTCGACGCGGTCGGGCCGAGGGCGAGAGCTCCACCCGTCGACCCCGTGCCGAACTTCTCCTGCAGAAATCTCCCGTGCGCGATCAGCGCCGCCGCGTCGGCCCGGTTCACCGCGTCGAACACCTTGTCCATCGTCGCCGCCAGCAGATCCAGCTGGTCGATCAAGATCATCAGCGAAGTCTTCCCACGGTCCACCGGCCGCGTGTCCGCCCACTGGCGCGGCAGCCGCAGGTACCCGCCGATTGCCTCCGGCAAGTAGTCCGTCGCCGTCGCCATCACCGAGTACGCCTGCGCACTCCCACCAAGATTCCCCAACCGCGGGATCGTCTCCCGAACCACCCGAACGACCCGCCCGACCCGCGACGCGACCACGGCAGGTACGGCACCACCCGCGACCAGCTCCTCGACGCGTACGAGCGCCGCGAGCAGATCGTCGGTGGTCGGCGGACCCGGCACCGGGGCAGGCTCGGGCTCCTCCTTGCGGCCGGTCAGCCGCGCGAAACTAGTCAGTCTCGCAAGGATGGCACCGAGCGCCATGCAGTTCTCCCCCAGTACCGGAACGTGGATCAGCGACCGAGGTCGAGATCAAGGCTGCCGTGGACGACCTGCTGGTTCTGCTGCGCGACCCGGTCCAGGTACGAACGCGACTTGGTCACCTCGTTCTCCAGCGTGCCGATCGTCGCGGCCATGTTGTCCAGCGCCTCGCTCTTGAACGTGTCGATCGCGTCCATCGTCGCGTAGATGTTCGCGAACGCGGCCTGCAGCTGCGGCAGCCCGATCGTCGCCGACGCCGCCTGCTGCTGGATCGCCACCGAGTTGTCCTTGAGCATCTGCGAGGTGCGCTCGATCATGCCGCTGGTGGTGCTGTTCAGCGCGGTGATCTGGTCGAGGACGAGCTTCTGGTTGCCAAGCGCCTGCGCCACGATCACGGCCGTACGCAGCGCCGACACCGTGGTCGTGGAGGCGCGGTCGACGCCCTTGATCAGCTCGATGTTGTTCTTGATCACGATGTCGATGGCCAGGTAGTTCTGGATCGAGACCGCGAGCTGGGTCAGCAGGTCCTGGTGCTTCTGCCGGACGTAGAACAGCACGTCCTCGCGGAACGCCTTCGCCTTCTCCGGGTTCGTCACGTCGAGTTCCGCGATCGCGGCGGACAGTCGCGCGTCCAGGCGCTCGGCGACGTACACGTACTGGTTCAGCCGGGTCATCGCGTCCCAGAGGTTCTGCTTCTCCAGGTTCAGCGCGGCGTTGTCCTTGCCGAGCTCGTCCTGGCCGTTGCGCAGGCTGTGCAGGATGCCTTCGAGGTGGCTCTGCGCGCTCTGGTACTTGCGGAAGTAGTCCTCGATCTTGTCGCCGAACGGGATCATCCCGAGCAGCTTCTTCGGGCCGGTCGCTTCCTTCGGGTCCAGATCCTCGACCGTGCGGCGCAACTCGAGCAGGGTCTTGCCGACGGTCGAGCCCTCGGACAGGCCACCGCTCTGCAAGGCCCGCACCGGGGACTGCAGCAACCGGTTCGAGCTCTCGGCGGCGGCGCGGATGTCGACGTCACCCATGCTGCGTACGTCGCTCGCCTTCGCCGCGAACTCCGGCGACCGCGGCTCCGCGGCCATCAGCGCGTTCAGGAAGGTGTCGACCTTGGTGTCCAGGCCCGGCAACGCGGCCGCGTCCACGGCCGGTGCCATCGTCGGCGCGGCGGTGCTCGCAACCGGCTGTGACGGCGGCGGCGCGGTCAGTATCAGCCCGGGAGCGGTAGCCGTCGGCGGCTGTAACGGAGAAACCGCCTGCGCGGCGGCCGGCGCCGCGGCTGCAGCGCCCGGCTGTGCGGCGGCTACTGGTGCGGCGCCCGGCGGTGTCGCGCCCGGCGTACCAGGCGTGTTGTCTGCTTCGGTCATCGTCGTTCCCCTCCGGTGGCCTCCGCGAGCCGTCCCCTCCGCCCGCGCCTGTCTCCTCCGTGACGCGCACACAATCTACGCGGTTCCCGGTCCCCGTGCCCCAGTCGTTAGCTACTCGTTGTTAGCTGCGACGGAAGGATACGAACGTGAACCCATCGTGAGCATCGCGGCTGGTTTCGGTCCAGGCTGACGGATCGATGGGTGGGAACGTGACGTCGCCGGCTGGGGACTGGGCTACTTCGGTGAGTTCGAGGGTGTCGGCGTGGGAGAGGGCCTGGCGGTAGATTTCGCCGCCGCCGGCCACGTAGAGCGTGCCGTCGTACGCCAGCGCCTCGTCCAGGGAGTGGGCGACAGAGACGCCTTCGGCGGACCAGTCGGGCTGGCGGGTGACGACGACGGTGCGGCGGCCGGGGAGTGGGCGGCCGATCGAGTCATACGTTTTGCGGCCCATCACAAGCGTGTGGCCGAGGGTGAGCTGCTTGAACCGCTGCAGGTCCTCGCGGATGCGCCAGGGCAGGTCGTTGTCCCGCCCGATCACACCGTTCTGTCCGACCGCGGCAATCAGGATGACGCTCATACCGCGATCGGCGCCTTGATTCCCGGATGCGGGTCGTACCCGACGAGCTCCACGTCCGCGATCTCGTACGCGTCGATCGCGTCCCGGTGCCGGAGGTTCAGCGTCGGCAGCGGCCGGGGCTCGCGGGTGAGCTGGAGGCGGGCCTGGTCGAGGTGGTTCAGGTACAGGTGCGCGTCGCCGAGCGTGTGGACGAAGTCACCAACTTCGAGCCCGGTCTGCTGCGCGACCATGTGCGTGAGCAGCGCGTACGAGGCGATGTTGAACGGGACGCCCAAGAAGATGTCGGCCGACCGCTGGTACAGCTGGCACGACAGCCGGCCGTCCGCGACGTAGAACTGGAACATCGTGTGGCACGGCGGCAGCGCCATCTCGTCGACGTCCGCGACGTTCCACGCGTTCACGATGTGCCGGCGCGAGTCCGGGTTATTCTTGATCGACTCGATCACGGCCGCGATCTGGTCGACGTGGCGGCCGTCCGGGGTCGGCCAGGAGCGCCACTGGTAGCCGTACACCGGCCCGAGCTCACCGTCCGCGTCGGCCCACTCGTCCCAGATCGAGATGTTGTTCTCGTGCAGCCACTTGATGTTCGTGGAGCCGCTGAGGAACCAGATCAGCTCCCCGATCACCGACCGCAGGTGCAGCTTCTTCGTGGTCACCGCCGGGAAGCCGGCCGAGAGGTCGTACCGCGACTGGTGCCCGAACACACTCAGCGTGCCGGTCCCGGTCCGGTCCCCCTTCTCCGTCCCGTTGTCCAGCACATGCCTCAGAAGATCCAGGTACTGCTGCATGCCGCCAACCTACATCGACACTGGCAAACTCTCGGTGTGGAACACGTACTGACGATGGTGGTTCGGGTCGAGAAGAACGCGCGGCCGGCGCAGACCGATGCGCTGGAGACGGCGGCGCGTGCCGTACTCGCGATCCTTGCCGACGAGCGCTCGGCCGGCGAAGGGGAGTGGGCCGAGGCGATGACGGACTGGCAGGACCATCAGATCCGCAAGATCGTCAAGCGCGCCCGCGGAGCGGAGTGGCGGCGTACGGAGAATGTGCCGGGGATCACCATGTCCGGTACCGGCGCGGGTGCCGAGTCGCCGGATGCTGCGGCGCAGGTGCGGGTGTTTCCGCCGACCACTGTGGATGCGGTACCGGCGGAGCTGGCGAAGTTGCAGGTGAGCGGGACGGACTTCGAGGACGCGGAAGAACTGCCCGTGGTGGCGGCCGGGGTGCCGGTGTTGTGGGTGAACCCGGACCTGGAGATGTCCAGTGGGAAGGCGATGGCGCAGTGCGGTCACGCTGCACAACTCGCTTGGTGGGCGTTGCCGGATCAGGCTCGGAAGGAGTGGTCGTCGACCGACTTCACCCTCGCCGTCCGCCGCGCCGACCGCGCTCGCTGGACGCAACTCCTCGCCAGCGGGCTGCCGGTCGTGCAGGACGCCGGTTTCACCGAGGTCGCTCCGGGTTCGCGCACGGTGGTCGCGGATCATCCGCGGCTTCGGTGAGAGTCAGGGACGGCTGGGGTACGGGTTAGGCCGATCCCCGATTGCCGCCCGGGCGTGGATTTGGCTGACTGGGAGGGTCGGGCCGGACCGCGGCTCACGGAGCGATGGGGTACAGATGACAGAGACCGAGCTGGTCGAAGAACTGCGCAAGTTGCGGGTGTCCGTGGAGAGCCTCCGCCTGTCGATCGACACGGCAACCTCGGCCGGGTCGTACCTCGCCGACAGCCCGTCGGATCTCCGCGACCGAGGGGTGGGGATCGCGATGGCACTCGAGCAACTGCAAGCGCTCCGCGAGAGCGAGGCGATCTCCGACGGCGACTACGAGACGAGCAAGGACAAGCTGCTCGCACGCTTCGTCGTGGTCTAAAGGGAAAGATCGGGGGTGGGGGGAGCAGGCTTCGTCGTGGTCTAAAGGGAAAGATCGGGGGTGGGGGGAGCGCTTCGTCGTGGTCTAAAGGGAAAGATCGGGGGTGGGGTGTCGCGGTTCGTCGTGGGCTGGCCAGGTGTGGGGGTTATCGGGTGATTCTGTAGTGCAGGTGGGTTACCCGGTTGCCTTCGACTACTTGGGGGTTGTCGAACAGGATCTGGTCGCCGGTGTAGTCGCCGAAGAAGGGGCGGCCGGTGCCGAAGACGACCGGGACGACCTGCAGGGACAGCACGTCGGCCAGGCCGAGGGTGAGGAGCTGACCGGTGAGGTTGCCGGCGGAGACCGAGATGTCGCGGTCTCCGGCCAGTTCGCGCGCCTTGGCGATGCCTTCCTCGACACTGCGGGTGAAGTGCAGCGGCGTTCCGGGGTACGCCCAGTCCGTCGGCGGCTCGTGCGTGATGATCACGATGTGCTCGCCCACCGGCGGTACGCCGCGCCACCCGTCCGTGAGGTCGAACAGCCGCCGCCCGGCGACGCACACCGCGACGTTCGGCCAGATCGACCGGGCGAAATCGGCACTCGCCTGGCTCATCTGAAACGGCCGGTCCGGATCGGTCCCGTACACCTCGACCGGACCGTTGTTGTACCAGTCGAACAACGGCCCGACCTGATCCTCGGTGTCCGCGACGAACCCGTCTAGCGACACCACCGCGGAAACAATGACATCACCCATGACTACTTCACCACCCGATACGTGAGGTGCTGCGCGGCCGGCGTCGACACCGCATCGATCAGCTCGAGCGCGTACCCGGGCGCCGCATCCGCCGGGAACAGCCGGGTCCCGGCGCCGAGGACCACCGGCGCGACATGCAGCCGCAGCACGTCGGCCAGGCCGGCGGCCAGCACCTGGTGGCAGATCTGCCCGCCGCCCATCACCGAAACATCCTTGCCATCGGCAACTTCCAGCGCCTGCGCGACGGCCTCCGCCGGACTCCCGACGAAGCGGAACCGATCACCGAGCCGGGTCTGTTCCGGAGCGGAATGGGTGACGACGAAGATGGGTGCGTTCGCTTCACCGGTCGGCTTGGCGCCGTACCCCATCTCGTCGCTCCATCCGTGCGGACCGTCGATGATGTCGAACAAGGTACGCCCCTGGACCACTGCTCCGGTTGCCTTGAACGCGTCGTCCAGGACCTTCTGATCGGCGTCCGTGCCCTGGAAAACCCAGGTGTGCAGAGCTTCGCCGCCGTCACCGAGTCCGTTGTCGTGAGCAACATTCGGCCCGGTGACGTACCCGTCCACGGACACCGAGATGTCGACGATGACCTGGCTCATGATCAGTTCTCCTTGGCGAGCAGTTCGGCGAGGCGGTCCATGGAGTCGTTGATGCCGCTCTCCATGCCGTACTCGATCGACTGGTCCCGCGCGCCGACCGACGGGAACACGGACTGCTGATGCAGCCGGACGCCGTCTCCGGCCGGCTCGAGCGTCATCTTCTCCAGGCAGACCTCGCCCGGCGCGCCTTCCCATTCGAAGGTCTGGATGATCAGCTTGTCCTGCTCCACGGTGTGGAAGACGCCACGGAACGCGTACTCGCCCTGGTCGTCGCGGTGGATGTACCGGTACTTGCCGCCGGGGCGCACGTCGTACTCCTCGACCGTCGCGTCCAGGTCCCGCGGGCCGAGCCACTGGGCGACCAGGTCCCGGTCGGTGACGATCCGGAACAGCTGGGCCGGCGTCGCCGCGAACTCCCGGGTCACCTCCACGAACGGTGTACCGGCGGGGGTGTTGATCACTGTCTCGCTCATTGGTCCTGCTCCTTCACGGTGTTCAGCAGCGCGTCCATCCGGCGGAAGCGCCGTTCGGTTTCGAGCCGGTACTCGTCGATCCAGCTCGTCAGTGCTTCGAGGGCGGCCGGCACCAGGTGGCACGGGCGGCGCTGGCCGTCCCGGGTCCGGGTGATCAGCCCGGCGGTCTCCAGCACCTGGATGTGCCGCGACACCGCCTGCTTGGTGATCGGGAACGGTTCGGCCAGCTCGTTGACCGTGGCCGGCCCGCGGGACAGCCGCGCGACCATCGCCCGCCGAACGGGGTCGGCCAGCGCCGCGAACGCCCGGTCGAGCTGACCATCATCAACCATCATCTTTATCAACCATTCCATTGATCAACCGATGTGTTGAATATAGTCATTCGCAGACAGGCCCGTCAAGCCCCGGAAAAGCAGCTCGGACCGACACCCGAGTGGTGCCGGTCCGAGCTGGTTCGCTAACGGCTAGATGGTTTCGAAGCCGGCCATCATCGCCATGTCCTCGTGTTCGAGGTTGTGGCAGTGGATCAGGTACTTGCCTTTGTGGGCGCTGAACTTGACCAGCACCTCGACCACCTCGGCGGGCCGGATGTCGACGGTGTCCTTCCAGCCGTGGTCGAACTCCGAGAGCTTCGACTGACCGCCGCGGGTCAGGACCTGGAACGGCGCCAGGTGGACGTGGACGGGATGGTGCACGTCGGTCACGAACGTCCAGATCTCGTACTGATCCAGTTTCACCTGTGCCTGCATGACCTTCGGGTCGAACGCCTTGCCGTTGATCGTCCAGCCCCGATGGCTACCGGCGTCGCCACGGCGGAAGCGCCATTCGCGGCGGACGACACCGTTCGGGCGGGGCGTCACCGCGTACGTGGACAACGTCGCCGGGATCCGCGTGTCGTCGGCCGCCTTTCGCGCGATCTTGAAGCGCATCACGTTCGCGTTGCCGTCCAGCCGGTTGACCACGGTCACTTCATCGCCAGGCCGGTACTGCGAGAAGTCCACCACCACGTCGAACCGCTCGGCCGGCGCGACCACCAGCGTCTGGTGCTCGATCGGCTTGTCCAGCAAACCGCCGTCGCTGCCGATCTGCACGAAGGTCGCCGGCCCTTTGTCGAACCCGAGCTCGTACCGGCGTGCATTGCTGGCATTGAGTACGCGGAACCGGTACCGCACCGCATCCACCTCATGCACCGGCCAGGGCGCCCCGTTCACCAAGGTGACATCGGCGACGACACCCTCCATGTACTTGGACTCGACGCCCGGACCGTCCTTCAAAGCCGGGTACAAGAACGACCCGTCCGCGTCGAAGGCGCGGTCCGCGATGATCAGCGGGATCTCCCGATCGCCCTTGGGCAGTGGGAGCTTGTCCTCCTCCTCGTCCCGGATGATGTGCAGGCCGAACAGTCCGCGGTACACCCGGGGAGCGGTGTAGTCCATGGTGTGGTCGTGGTACCAGAGCGTGGCGGCGCGTTGGGCATTCGGGTACGTGTACGTACGCCGTCCCATCGTCGTGTCACCGCCTTCCATGCCCTCCATGCCCTCCATGTGATGGCCGCCGTGCTGCCCGTTGGCCGGCATGATGAGGTCGAGCGGCCAGCCGTCACTCGGCGCGGGCGTGTGGCCGCCGTGCAGGTGGACGACTGTCGATACATCGAGTTGGTTGATCTGCTCCACGATCGCGGTGCGGCCACTGCGTACGTCGAAGGTCGGTCCGGGGAGGAGGCCGTCGTACCCCATCACCTCGGTCTTGAGACCGGGCAGGATCTCGAGGCTCGCCTTGCGCTGGACCACCTGGTAGTAATCGGCCTTCGCGTCGGAACGAATCGGCTTCTTCACCGGTGGGATCGGCAGCGGGACCTGGAAGGGCTCGGGGAGTTTCGCCTTGCTGCGCAGGAGTTCGCCGGCCTGGGCCGGGCTGGCCTCCTGGCCGCAGCTGGTCAGGGTCAGGGCGGCGCCGGTGCTGCCGGCGACGGCCAGGAACCCACGGCGGGACATCTTCATCGCTTCGCCTCCCGGCGGCTCAGGCGTGCGGTGGACCGGAACGACCAGACCGTCATCCACAGCACTGCGGTCACGATCGCGGTGCCGAGCGGGATGTGGACGGCGAAGTTCTGCAGGTAGCCGAAGGTGAGCTGGACGAACTCGGCGACCATCAGCACCGCGGACGCGATCAGCGGCCAAAGCCGGCCGCCACCGGCCAGCGTGTAGCAGGCCGCGACGGCGATCTGGACGAACGCGATCATCCAGACCGATCCACCGATCGCGCTGTGTGTGGTTATGGCGTCGACGTTGCCGGCCAGGAAGTACCCGGCCGCGATCGGCTGCACGATGATCAGGAGAGCGTGGAGGATCAGTGTGATCCGGAGCAACTGCAAACTGGCGCGCGGCCGCCGTACCTTGGCCGGCGCGGTGATCGCGGTCATGCCGGCACCGCCTTGCGGGCGCGGTTGTTGATCCAGAACGCGAACACGACCGTGGCGCCGACCAGCGCGATGCCGAGCGGGACATGGACGGCGAGCTGACGGCTGTAGCCCATCGCGATCTGTCCTACCTCGCCGGCCAGGATCAGCAGGCTGACCGCGGGCGCCGTCCAGCGGCCGCCGGATCGCCACCAGATCGTGGCCGCCACCACCTGGAACAGGCCGAGGAAGGCCAGGGCCAGACCGGTCGGCTCGTGCATCCGCATCCCGGCCGGCGATCCGTTCAGGTACACGCCGGCGAACACCGGCTGCAGACAGATCGCCACCGCATGGACCCCGGCGGTCGCGCGGAGCAAGGTCAACGACTTCATGTAGACAGACAATAGTAGTCTGGCTACATGTAGAGCAATCAGGTATGACCCTGGTCTCAGCTCAGGCGGCCCCGGGCTACGGCAACTGGTCTCAGGTCAGCCGCCCCAGGGGTGCGACGGTGATGCCGGCGCGTTCGCAGACCCAGTGCGGGTCGGGGCCGAGCTCCGGCTCGATCCGGAGCTCGTGATCCTGAAGGTCGTCGCAGGCCGTACACCGCGGCCAGCGGATGCCCGAATCGACCAGCCGGTCCTGCACGTCCTGCGCGACCAGCCCGGCGATGTGCTCCGCGCCGTCCGGCCACTGATCCAGCCACCACTGCCGTCCCGCGACCGCATCCTCGAGACAGGACACCATCACGGGATCGTTGAACCCCCGGGTGGCGAGGTCGTGCAGCACCAGCGCCCGGGCAGTCAGCAAAACCCCTGGCTCACTCATCGCCCATCAGCCTGCCAGACCCCACCGACAAAACCCACGCCCACTCACAAGAGCCGGATATCCACTGCTGTTGTGGGTTCTCCACTGGTGTAACGGTGGAGAACCCACCACGCGGATGGATATCCACTCTTGTCAGCTGGTGGCGGTTTGGCAGGTGGGGGTGGGGTCCAGGCGGTTGGCGAGGCGGAGTTCGTGGGCGGCGGCGGTGCGCAGGACGGCGCCGAGGCGGGCGCGGACCGCGAGCGGGCGGCGCGGCGGCTCGTACTCCTGCTGGGGAGCGTTCGGCAGCGCCGACTGGGCGAGGGTGCGGGCGTTCTCGACAGCGGTGTTGCCGGCAATGAAGTACGTCATGGTTCTGCTCCCTCCGGAGAGCGTGGTTGATCGCCCCGGGAACCGAGTGGTCCCAGGGAAGTTGTGTGTGGTTGTCAGCGCTTGGGCGCGGGCCCGCTGCTGGACCGGACGATCAGCTGGGTCGGCAGCAGCAGTTGGCGTTCGGTGGTGGCCGGGTCGAGCAGGATGCGCCCGACGGCGCGTCCCTTGTCCTTGATCGGCTGCCGGACCGTGGTCAGTCCGACCGCCTCCGCGGCCGGGATGTCGTCGAACCCGGCCAGGGTCAGATCCCGTCCCGGCGTCAGCCCGCGGACCTTCATCGCTTCCAGTGCGCCGAGTGCCTGGACGTCGCTGAGCCCGACGATCGCGGTCGGCCGGTCCTGCGAGTCGAGCACGTACTCCGCGCTGCGCCGCCCGGACGCGATCGCGTTGTGGCCGCCGGAGACGATCCGCAGCCGGGCGTCCGGCATCGACTTCTGCAGGCCGCGAATCCGCAGCTCGCAGTCGGTGTAACCGACCTCGTCCAGGGTCAGCTCGACCGGCCGGCCGCCGGCCGCCTGGGCGTTGTCGACCAGGACGACGACTTCCTTGTGGCCGAGCCGGGCCAGGTGCTCGCCCAGTTGCGCGGCTGCTTCCAGCTCGTCGATCGCGACCCAGGACAGCGACGGGTGGTCACCGCGGTCGGTGGACACCGCCGGGATGCCGCGGTTGTCGAGGATCTCCAGCGCCGGGTGACCGCCCGGTACGCAGAAGATCGCCGCCGCGTCGATCGCCGCCTGCTGCACGGCGTTGCTGCCGCCGGTGATGTCCGTCGAGCTGAGCGGCATCAGCAGCAGGCTGGTGGCGAATTCCTCGGCGACCTCGGCCAGCCCGGCCAGGAAGCCGACCGCGTACGGGTCCGAGAAGGCGTAGGCCAGCTTGTCGGTGAACAGCACCCCGACCGCACCGGCCTTGCCACTGCGCAGTGCCCGCGCCGCCGCGTCCGGCCCGGCGTACCCGAGCTCGTGCGCGGTGGCCAGGATCCGCTCGCGGAGCGCGACGGACAGCTGGTCGGGTTTGTTGTACGCGTTGGAGACGGTCGACGGCGACACGCCGACGGCCTTGGCCACGGTCTTCAGCGTCACTCCGGCCATCCCGCTCCCGCCTCATCTGAATCGTTCTTCTAAATCGATCTAGAAAAACGATACAGAAGCCCGCCGCCGAGTGCAAGGCGAATTCCGTGAAGGTGCGAGAGGATGTCCTGCATGGGTTCGTTGCTGGAGATCATTGCGTTGCATCCGGCGGACGCGGAGGCGGCGCAGGAGGGTGGGGCGGACCGGCTGGAGCTGTGCGCCTCGATGGAGGCGGACGGTTTGTGCCCGTCGGTATCGACCGTCAGTGCGATCCGGCGGGTCACCGACCTGCCGTTGCGGGTGATGTTGCGCCTGGAGAACTCGTTCACCACCAACGGCGCCGACCTGAACCGCCTGACCGCGATGGCGCAGTCCTACTTGTCAGCCGGAGCGGACGGCTTCGTACTGGGGTTCCTGACGCCCGACAACCAGGTGGACGTCGACTCGGTCGGCGCATTGGTCAGTACGTTCGCCGGTACGCCGTGGACATTCCACCGGGCGATCGATGCAGTACTGGAGCAGCAGCCGGCTTGGCGGGCACTGCGCAGCCTGCCCGGCCTCGACTGTGTACTGACCGCAGGCTCCTCTATCGGTGTCAGCCACGGCCTGGACGACCTGTGCAAGCTGGCCAAAGAGGACCCCGCCGTGGCCAGTGTGATGATGGCCGGTGGTGGACTACAGCCGGAGCATGTGCCGTGGCTGTTCCAGAGTGGCGTACGGCGCTTCCACGTCGGCACGTCGGTACGCCAGGACGGTTCGTGGACGAAGGCGTACGTGAACTCGCGCTTCGTCCGATCGTGGCGCAATCTGCTCGATGCCCAGGATGCGCGCGAATGATCCTGATCGACCCGCCCGCCTGGCCGGCCTGGAACCGAGTCTGGTCGCACCTGGTCAGTGACGAGTCCCACGAGGAGCTGCACGCGTTCGCGAAGGCGGCCGGCATTCCGGCGCGTGGATTCGATCGGGACCACTACGACGTACCCAGTGACCGGTACGACGACCTGATTGCCGCTGGTGCCGTACCGGTGTCCAGCCGGGAGCTGGTACGCCGGCTGATCGCTGCCGGACTCCGGCACCGCAAACAGCCCCCGACCCAAAAACCTTGAGTCGGGGGCTGTTCTTCAAGCCGGCAGTCCTTCAGTCGAGCAGGTCGGTCACGGTGCCCGCGGCGACGGTGTGGCCGCCCTCGCGGACGGCGAACCCGAGGCCGACGTTCATCGCGATCGGCTTCTCCAGCTCCACGGTCAGCTCGATCGAGTCGCCCGGCATCACCAGGTTGATCTCACCCAGGTCGATGCCACCGGACACGTCGGTCGTGCGGAAGTAGAACTGCGGCCGGTAGTCCGCGGCGAACGGCGTGTGCCGGCCACCTTCGGCGGTCGACAGCGCGTGCAGGGTGGCCCGGAACTTCCGGTGCGGTTGCACGCTGCCCGGCAGCGCCACGACCTGGCCGCGACGGACTTCGTCGCGCTTCACGCCACGCAGCAGCACCGCCGCGTTGTCGCCCGCGTCCGCGGACTCCAGCGACTTGCCGAACGTCTCCAGACCGATCGCCGTGGTGGTCACGGTCGGGCCGAGGCCGACCACCTCGACCTGGTCGCCGAGCTTCAGCGAACCACGCTCGACCGCACCGGTGACCACGGTGCCGCGGCCGCTGATGGTGAGGACGTTCTCGATCGGCATCAAGAACGGCTCGCCCAGCTCGCGGTCCGGCACCGGTACGTAGCTGTCCACCGCGTCCAGCAGTTCACCGATCGCGGCAGTCCACTTCGGGTCGCCTTCCAGCGCCTTCAGCCCGGACACCCGGACCGCCGGTACGTCGTCACCGGGGAAGCCGTACTCCGCCAGCAGTTCCCGGACCTCCAGCTCGACCAGGTCGAGCAGCTCCGGGTCGTCGACGGTGTCCGCCTTGTTCAGCGCGACCACCAGGTACGGCACGCCGACCCGTTGCGCGAGCAGTACGTGCTCACGGGTCTGCGGCATGGCGCCGTCCTGCGCGGAGACGACCAGGATCGCGGCGTCCACCTGGGCGGCGCCGGTGATCATGTTCTTCACGTAGTCGGCGTGCCCCGGCATGTCCACGTGCGCGTAGTGCCGGGTCGCGGTCTCGTACTCGACGTGCGAGATGTTGATCGTGATCCCGCGCTGCATCTCCTCCGGCGCACGGTCGATGCCGTCGAAGGCGACGAAGCGGTTCACACTCGGGTCGCGCTCCGCGAGCACCTTGGTGATCGCCGCGGTCAGCGTGGTCTTGCCGTGGTCGACGTGACCCATCGTCCCGATGTTGAGGTGCGGCTTGGTCCGCACGAACTGGCTCTTGGCCATGAGGATTTTCCTTTGCAGTCAGAAGATTCGCTGTGAGCCAGGACCCTCCGGGCTGCCCTCCGCGGCTGTCACCCGCAGGGAGGGGGCCGGTGAGCGACCACCCTCCTCCGCGGGTCCTGCGCTGCAGGAGGAGGGTCAGATTCGCGTGCCGGCGAAAGTGGCTGAATCAGCTGACGCGGCCCACGTGGGAGCGCCCGTCAGGCCGGTGCCTGACAGGTCGAACTCGAAAACCACGCGGAACATGCGGATCACGGTAGGCATCAACGTCGCCGACGGCAACTTGATTCCCGAGTGCTAGTTCAACGCGAACAGGCGGGAGCCGTCGGAGAAGACCGGCCGGGCCGCGGCGACCGTGACGGCCGGCTTGTCGCAGGTGACGTCCTCGGACTTCACCACCGGCTCCGCGTTCGTACTGGGCAGGATCTGCCGCGCTTGCACACCGGTAGTACCGATCATCACGGGGGAGCAGCTGCCGTTGGGCTGCGGCATCAGCGTGACCACGCGGCCGTCCGGCAGCAGCCCGAACCCGTTACGCGGGTACTCCGGTTGCTGCAGCTTCGGCGGTACCGGCAGCAGGTGGTGCCACTGCGGAGTCCCGTCCGCAGGGCTCGACGACGACACGTCGTACGTCTGCGGCTGCCCGGGGTCGTTGCCATTGCGACACGTGATGAGTACGAGTGAAGCGTGCGTTGCCGCCAGCTGTGCGTCACAGGACGATGCACCGAGTCGCGGGCGCGGTGTGCCTGGTACGGGCGTGGTCCAGATGATGCGGCCTTCGCTGACGTCCACTGACCACTGGTACAGCGTTCCGCCGGCCGCACCGGTCCAGATCAGCCCAGACACTTCCCGGGTGTCCGGTACGGCTACCAGCTCACCGACCCAGGTAGACGGGTCCAGCTCCGCGCTCAGGTCGATCCGGTTGCCCAGATCGACTTCCCAGCGCTGGGCACCGGTTTTGACGTCCAGTCCGCGTACGTCGGCGCCGTTGCCCGCGCAGGCGTCGACTACTACGGCTTGGTCGCCAACCAGTACGCCCTGGGTCACGTTGCAGCGCACCTGTGCTCGCCAGTGCGTCGGACTGCTCACGCCATGCGCTACGACGAAGTTGCCTTCTGCCACGAGCAGCTGGTTCTCGTCGACCGCCAGTGCGGTCCCGTCGGTGTGGACCTCGGTCAGTACCTTCCCGCTGACCGCATCCAGCACGGCGTACGTGGGTAGGTCGATGCCCGCGGGTTCGCGGTACTGCGAGCGGGGCAGGTGCGCCGCGATCGTACGACCGTCCTGCGACACCAGCAGGCCCTTCACGCCACTGGAGGCGGCGTCCTGGACATCCGCCCGGGAGTAACGCCAACGGATCTGACCAGTAGCGGCATCAGACATCACTACGCCGTCGGACCGCAGTTCAGCGACTCCACCTGCCGTACCGGTGATGGCTCCGGTTGCTGGTACCTCACGGCTCCAGGCCAGCGTTCCGTCGAGCTGTACTGGTAGCTGGGTCGGCTCAATCGTGGTGGTCGTACTGACCGTGTTGGCAGTCTCCAAGCGGGCCTGCACGAACGGCTCCCCGGCCGACACCACGATCCACGCCAGCAGCGCGCCACACACGGCAGTCGCACCAACGCCCAGCCACCGTGGAGGTGCCTGGGCGTACGGCGGAGCGAGCCGCAACCGTCTAGCCAAGGCCAACAGCGCACCGGCAAGTACTAGGGCAACTGATGCAAGCAGTAGGTACGGCCAGCGTTCCGACATCGCCGCACCGGGCTGCGCCGCCGGCCAGCGCCACCAGCACACACCGATCGCGATCAGGCCAACCACTGCGAAGACGATGGCCGGGATGGTGACCAGCCGCTGCTGCGCCCGCCGGAACCATGCACAAGTCAGTCCGGCTGCCAGTGCGGTACCAGCGATCGGCGCCCACACCGGATAACCGCCCACGTCGGACGACTCCACCGGCCATTTGGCGGCGGCACCGAGGCCACGCCCGAGCAGAACGGAGGACGCGACAACTGCGCCCAGGGCGGCACCGAAGTAGATGACCGGGATCAGCCCGCCGATCCTCCGGGCCGCTCTAGGGCCCAGCGAATCGACCTCCCGGGCCAGGTTCTCCCTGGCTGGTCGTTCCCACTCCTCGTGCCCGCGCGGGGTCACATACAGATCGGTTTCGCCCAGGCTCTGCAGGAACGACATCCGGCCGCGGGCGAAGTCCCGGTCGGCGACATGCGCGTACTCGGCGCGGATGCCGGCGGCGTACTCGTCGTACCGCGCCTGCGCAAGGCTCAGGATCCGGAGGTCGGCGTCGCACAGTACGGCGCCGTTGTGGTCGTCCGGAGCGCAGTCGTGCTTCGCGGTCAGCCGGACCAGGCGGCCGATCTCCGCGACCTGATCGGCCGGGAGGCCCGCGGCGGCCAGCTCGAGCTCGGCCAGCTGGGCCGAGACTTCCTCGTTCTCACCGGGGTCGGCCTGCGGGTCGTAGATCGCGTCGTGGAACCAGGCCGCCAGCCGGACCGTGTCGGCGTCCTCGGCGTACTCGGCCAGCTCGTCGACGGTCGCCAGGACCTCGGTCAGGTGCTGCTGGTCGTGATAATGACGATGTTGCTCTGCGTAACGAGCCAGCAGGTCGTCGCCCAACGGCTGCGCGTGCGGCAGCAGGCGATTCCACTGGTCGCGCAGGTCCATGGCTATGGAGTCTGACATCGGTGGGGAGCCTGAAACGAACGATTCGGTGGTCTTGGAGAGGGTCGTGGCCAAAGCGATATCGGCTCGTCACCTGACCGCTTCGCGACCTGCGGTGCACGTCACACTCCGAGACCGGCGAACGAGTTGTGAGAGGTCCCGGCTACGCAATGTCACTAGCGCAGTGCGATCACGGTGTCCGGTCCGGAGGTCAGGAGCAGGCTGCCGATGGCGCGCGGATCGCGGCCGCAGACGATCCCGGTGGGCAGCCGGACCTGCCGGAACCCGGCCCGGCTGATCACGTTCGCGACGCAGCCGGGGCCGGAGCCGGAGCCGGAGCCCGCGGCGGCGCGGCTCAGCGAGACCACCCGGCCGTCCGCGGTCACGGCGACCTTCTCCCGCGGACTGACCGGTGCAACTGTCTGCCAGCTGGTCTGTCCGGTGTTGGCGTCGATTGCGGTCACGACGGTCTTGCGGCTCTCCTGGGTGCTGGCGCCCGGGCAGTCGACGACGATCAGGTACTTGCCGGCGGCATTCAGCAGGGTCCGGCACGCCCAGGCCTTCGGCACGGCCCAGCGCCAGCGGACGTCGCCGGTCCGGGGCTCGATCGCGGTCAGGGCAACCGGGGAGTCGGAGTCACCACCTGGCTCCGCCACGACCACCAGACCGGCCACGACGACCGGCCGCCGGTAGGTGTCCACTGCTGTCTTGGTCCAGAGCGTCTTGCCGGACTGGACGTCCAGTGCGGTCAGCTCGTCGGGTTTGTCGTCGCAGGTGTGGCTGACGAAGCTGAGGACGGTCTCGGCGGTGGCGACCGCACCCACCTCGGTGCAGGCACCCGGTTCGAAGGTCCAGCGCTCGTGGCCGTCCGGGTCGACGCCATGCAGCTTGCCGGAGCGTTCGCCGGTCAGTAGCGGCTGCGACTGCTGGATGAAGCGGTCGCGGGTATGGCTCGGCCACGCGGCCTTGCGGCGACCTGTGTTCGCATCGAGCAGCAAGTAGCCCACATCGGAGAACTGCGCCAGGACGTAGTCGCCGTTGCCGGTTGCCGCGATCACTGGTTTCTCGTCGGAGTCAGAGCGGCTGTAGCGCCAGCGGAGTGCACCGGTCGCTGCATCGAGCATCTGGACCACACCACCTGGACGGGGTACGGCAATCCCGTACCGGGTGCCGATCGCCTCCTCGGCGCCAGTGCCCAGGACGGAGTCACTGACCCACGCGACCGTGCCGTTGAGTACGGACGGACTGGACTTGCCGGCACTGCGCGGTGCCCCTTCGACTCGTTCGTTGGCGCCCAGTACGTAGCCACGTGACAGCGGCTGGATGAGCAGTAGCAGGACAAGGGCCACTGCGATCGGTACGGCGAGCCAGGCGAGCTGTTGGCCGAGGTTGCGCGCTGGGAGATAGCGAACGGTCTTGGTGCGGAGCAGTGAGGCGACCAGTGCGGCCGCAGCGGCTGCAAGTAGTAGGAGCAGTGCGGAGATCAGGAGCGGTATGCGGAGGCCCACGCCGACAACTGCGTTGGTCGTAGGTACCTGAGCCCAGGCGATGAGCAGTCCGGTCACGGAGATCGCCAGCACGGTGCCGGCGATCAGACGGGCGCGCTGACTGGCGCTGCGGGCGCAGCGGAACAGCACAGGTGCGCTGAAGAACGAGAGGACCGCCAGTGCAACAGTTGGCCAGCCGACTTCGTCCTGCGCGGCTGGGATCTGCCAGGAAGCACCTGATGCGGCAATCGCCACAACGGCTGCTGCTATCGCAGTGAAGGTTGCGGCAGCGGTCAGTGCTGCTTGCTGCCATCCGCGCCACGGTGCGGGGAGCTCGGTGTCCAGTCCGGCGAGTTCGGTTTCCAGATTGACGCGGGCGACTGGTCCGAGCCGCTGCCGCGCCAGTTGGGTTCGGTACAGGTGGCCGTCGAGCAGTTCGCGTACCTCGTCGTACCGGTGCTCCATCGCTCCTTTGCGGTCGCTGGCATCACGCCGTACCTCGGCTGTATGTACTGCGTACCGGCTGGGGTCGGCGGCGAGGATGGCGTTGACGGCGTCGAGCAGGACGTCGCCGTTGGCATCGCGGCGCGGTGGCGCGTACGCGTCTGGTGGCGGTGTGGCCAGGTCGCCGGTGAGGCGGATCAACCGGACCACTTCGGCGATCCGGATCGACGGTACGCCGTACTGCGGGAGCAACTGTTCGGCCAGGTGCGCCGACGCCTCGGCGTCTTCGGCCGGTGTGCCGCCTGCGTCGTGGACCGCGCGGTGGAACCAGGCCGCGAGCCGGACGCTGGTCGGGTCAGTGGACAGCTGGATGAGTGAATCGAGTGCTGTCAGGACCACACCGAGGTACTGGTCGCGGTACGCGCGCCGGTTGCGCTCGACGTACCTGGCGACCAGGTCGTCCGCGAGAGAGGCAGAGCCGGGCAGCAGGTCATCCCACCGCGCCCGGAGTTCCACCACTGCATCAGTTTGCCAGCAGCACCTCTACAACCAGCCCACGATCACCCCACCACCACCTTGCGGTTGGTGTGCGGCTTCACCCACTGTATGCGACTGACTACTGCTTGGCGGACAGGATGCCGGTGATCAGGCCCGGGTAGAGCGCTTCCAGGTCCTCGCGCCGGAGGATGCTGATCCGCTTGGTGCCGTCGGTGTGGGTGGACAGCACGCCGGCTTCGCGCAGGATGCGCAGGTGGTGCGCGCGGGTGGAGGCAGTGACCGGGAGCTCGATCTCGCCGCAGCACACCCCGGCCGGATTGGCGGCCAGCGCACGCACGATCGTCAGCCGGACCGGCTCGCCCAGCGCCTGCAGCACCGACTCGACCCGGATCTCTTCCCGCTCCGGCTGCGGGAGGACTTTGGTGGCCATGAATTCATAATACGACGCCCGTCGAAGTTCGATGATCTTCGTAGTACGATGACGGTCGAATTACTGACTTCGTCCGGAAGGTCTCCGATGTCCGCACGGATCTACCTGCTCGGTGCCGGTGCGTTCGCGGTCGGCACCAGCGCGTACGTCGTGTCCGGTGTACTGCCCGACGTCAGCTCCGAGCTGCACGTCTCGCTGACCGCCGCGGGCCAGCTCGCCACCGCGTTCTCCCTGTCGTACGCGATCGGCGCGCCGATCCTGTCCACGCTGACCGGCCGCTGGGAGCGCCGTACCCTCCTGATCGCCGCGCTCGTGCTCGCCGCACTGGGCAACCTGATCGCTGCGCTGGCCGTGAACTACCCGATCCTGATCGCCGGCCGGATCGTGGCCGCGTTCGGCGCCGCCGTGTACACCCCGGCGGCCACGCTGTTCGCCACCAGTCTGATGCCGCCCGAGAAGCGTGGGCGCGCGGTCGCGATCGTCTTCGGCGGTCTGACGTTCGCACTTGTACTGGGCGTACCGGCGGGCACACTGCTCGGCCCGACGCTCGGCTACAAGGGCGTGTTCGCGCTCATCAGCGCAGTCGCCGTACTGGTCGCCATCGCCGAGCGGGGCGTGCTGCCGAAGGTGGAAGCGCCGCCGGTCGTCAGCCTGCGCGAACGCTTCGCCGGCGTGACCGACCGCCGCGTGCAGATCATCCTCGCGATGACGGTCCTTGCTGTCCTGGCAGCTTTCACCGTGTACATCTACATCGTGCCGCTGCTGAAGCACACCGCCGGACTGACCGGCAACGTCACCAGCCTCCTGCTCCTGCTGTACGGCGTCGGCGCAGTTATCGGCAACTTCCTCGGTGGACGGATCACCGACAAGTTCGGCAGCCTGCGCACGCTCTTCGTACTGATGGCCGCCATCACCGTCGTGCTGGCCACGCTGGACGTCACTCTGACGACGGCAGTAGGTGCTGGAGCCGCACTGGTCGTCTGGGGCATGCTGACCTGGGCCTTCAACCCACCGATCCAGAGTCTGCTCATGGAGCTCGGTGGTGGCCTGCTGATCTCGCTGAACGCATCCGCCATCTACCTGGGCGCCGGACTGTCCGCAGTAGTCGGCGGACTGGTCATCCAGACCCTCGGCGTCGGGTACTTGCCGGTGCTGGCCTCCGCACTGTCCCTAGTCGTGGTCGGCCTGGTCTACCTGCTCTGGCGCGACTCCAACCTCCAGCAGGTCGAGGAACTCGAGCGCGACGAGGGCATCTACGTCACCGCCACTGCTGACTGACGAGGACCAGTAGTAGGGCAGGCTTCTGCCCATGCCCCTGCTTGCCGGCGTGCTGCTGCTCGCCTCGACCCTGCTCGGTGCCAGTGACCCCACTGCTGTCATCGACGGCTGGAAGAACTCACCGGTGTACGTCGATACGACGCAGCGGTCACTGGTACCGGACAAGGACGCCGCCGCACTGGCCGACCGGGTGAACGGGCACGACCCGGCGATTCACATCGCTGTCGTGCCGGCTGCCGTACTCAACGACGGTGGCACTGACCTCAGTACGGCTGCCCACAGGTACGTGGACAAGCTTGTGGACGCGCAGGGCGCCGACGGGATCTACCTGGTGGTGTTCGGCGGTGCGATCACGTGGGGGAGTGCGGTCGGCGACGACACTCCGATCGCCGGCATCCTCACCGACGAGCTGGGCAAGCACAGCCGATCCGATCCGGTCGGCACACTCAACGGCGTACTGGATCGGCTCGACGTACCGAAGCCGTCCAGCGGACCTCCTGGCTGGTTGTGGCCAGTGGTGACAGTGGCAGTGCTTCTGGTCGTTGGCGTACTGGTGCTGCGCTGGTGGCGGACCCGTCCGGCCAAGGACAGCGGTCCGGCGTTGTACCGGCCGTCGTACGACGTACTGCCCGACGAAGTCGACTCGTTGGCGGAGCGCCGGGCCGCCGCGCGTGAGGACGTGACGCGCTTCGGCGAGGAACTGGATTCCGCTGACGTGCGTCTGGAGGGCGTGAACACCACGGCGGACGTACAGGCGGCACTGGACGCGTATGCGGATGCGGGCCGCGTGGTCGACGGCGAACCGGACGACGACGAGCTGCGTGCGGTTCGTGCCACGGTCGAGTACGGGCGCTGGCGGTTGGCCTGCGCGCAGGCCGCGGTTGCCGGCACGCCCGCTCCGGCGCGGCGAGCCGCCTGCTTCTTCGACCCCGCGCACGGCACGTCCGTGACCGACTGGATGTACACGCCACCCGGCGGGCGGGCCCGAGAAGTTCCGGTGTGTACCGCCTGCCAGGACCGGCTCTCGGGAGGGGCTCGATGAAGCGTCTGCTCGGTGCACTGGCGATCGTCATGCTGTGGGCCTTGCCTGCGCTGCCGGCGCACGCCACTGATCCGGGGGGCTACCTGAACACCGTCGCCGGCCACCTTGGTGATCCGGGGGTCTGGGTCGACCCGGCGGTGAAAGGCCTGACCGGCACGGAGGCTGCTCGTCTCGACGCGGCGGCGAAGCGCGCGGCCGCGCCGATCCGGATCGCGGTCATCCCCGCGGCCTCGATCAACTTGTCCGACAACCGGTACTACGTGAACCTCGCCTGGGACGGTGAGGAGATCGCCGACCAGTTGTACGACCGGGTCGGGGTCGAAGGCGTGTACGCCGTCCTGGTCGACGCGACCTCGGAGAGCGCGGGCCGTGGGTTCCATGCTGTTCAGCGCGCCGACAAAGGACCGACGTACCACGTGGGTGACGCGGTCGACCAGGCGGTGGACTGCTGCGCACCCGACTACGAGTCGATGCTCGAACGGTTCATCCAGCGGGCGCAGGTCGTGGACAAGCCGTACTACGTCGACGCGGCGCCCTACGCCGGTGCCGCGGCCGGCGTGTTCGGTCTCTGGTACGGCATCAGCACGCTGGGCGCCCGCAGAGCCCGCCGGCAGGACGAGAAGTCCCACCTGAGCGTCGTGAAGCCCCTGCTGAACGAGGAGATCATCGCGCTCTCCGAGCAGGTCTCCGCACTGCCGACGACCTCGGATGCGCAGCAGTCCAAACTGTCCAAGGACGTGCTCGACACCGTTGAGAAGGCCCGGCATCGGCTCGACGAGGCCAAGGGCGACAAGGACGTCGAGGCGGTGACCACCTTGCTGGGCTCAGCTCGCTACGGGTTGGTCTGCCTGGACGCCGTTCGCGCCGGCAAGCCGATCCCGGAGCCGACGGCACCGTGCTTCTTCGACCCGCGGCACGGCCCCAGTACGACGGAGGTGGACTGGAAGCCGGAAGAAGGTGCCGTGCGCCCGGTCAGTGTCTGTGCGGCCTGCAAGCAGCGCGACGAGGCCGGAGCCAAGCCCGAGATCCGGATGGTGAAGGGCTGGCAGATCGAGCGGCCGTACTGGGAGTACGCCGACGACCTGGCCGCGTACGTGGACGGCTACTGGTCACGTGGTGACGGCAGCCAGTGGTGGTTCCCCGACTCGGACTTCCGTCGCCGCGGCGACGAGATGCGATCGCGCTGGCGCTCCCGCCGGGCCGGTGCACGCTTCAGCCGGTTCAGCTCGAGTATCGGCAACTCGGTCGGTGACTGGGCCACCTCGTCCAGCAGCGGCTCCGGCAACGACGCCGGCGGCGGCTGGTACGGCAGCTCGAATCGGCGCGGCTCCTGGTCGTCGCGGACGCGCTCCAGCGGTGGCGGCTCGTCCCGGCGCTCGTCACGCCGGTCCGGCGGCTCACGCGGTTTCTAGTACGGCGGGCAGGTCCTCGCTGTGTACTACCGCCAGTGAGGTGACCGCACGGGTCAGGCAGACGTACAGCCGGCGGAGGCCGGTTCGTTCGTCCGCCTCACCGGCGACGATGCCGGCCGGCTCCACCAGTACTACGTGGTCGAACTCCAGGCCCTTGGCCAGGGACGCCGGTACTACATCCAGGTGCGCGTCCACGTCGTCCTCGTCACCGAGTACGGAGAACGCGATTGCCTCGCACTGCAACGCCTTTCGGGTCGCGGGGACAAGTGCATCCGGAACGATGAGGCCGATCGAGCCGAGCCGTTCCGACACCTCGTGAACCGCACTGACCGCTGCAGCGAGGCTGTCAGGTACGCGGGTGATGGTGAGTTCACCACGGGCCCGCCGTACTGCCGTCGGCGGCTTGAGGTGCGGTGCGATCGTCGGAAGGAGACGGGCCGCGTACTCGATCACCTGGCCCGGTACGCGGAAGCCGGCGGTCAGCTCCTCGGTGTGCGCGCTGGTCTTGCCCAGGTGCTTCAGGGCGTCGTCCCAGGACGGTGTGGCCCACGGTGTGGTGCCCTGGGCGATGTCACCGAGGACAGTCATCGACCCGGTCGAGCAGCGCCGCCCCACTGCTCGTAGCTGCATCGCGGACAGGTCCTGCGCTTCATCCAGTACGACATGGCCGAGCGACGGCGTACGGTCGACCAGGTCGGCGATCTCGTCGATCAGCGTCGCATCGGCCACTGACCACTTCGCCGCGCCGGCCGAGCGCGGCACTTTGTCCCAGCTCAGCAGCGCCTGCTCTTCGTCAGTGAGGATGCCGTCGGCGTGTACGGCCAGCAGCGCGCGGTCCGTGAACAGCTGGAACAGCAGCTTGGCCGGATCGACAGCCGGCCACAGCGCATCGGCGTACTGCTTCACCGGACGGCTGCGCGCGACCGAGTCTTGTACGCGGTCGTCCGGTGAGTCACCCGCTGCCTCCATCCGCAACAGCACCGCATGCGCCAGCCGTTGCGGAAGCATCGCGCGACCGGCGCCGTACCGGATGCCGCGGTTGCGCAGCTCGCTCACCAGCTCCTCCGCCTGGTACGCCGCGACTCGCCAGCGGTGCGCACCACGTGGTACGACCAGCGACTCGTCCGGCAGCCTCACGTGCGACCAGACAGCACGGTGCAGTACGTCGGCCATCCGCGCATCGCCCTTGAGGACGTCGACCGGCGCCGGTCCCGGTCCGGCGATCTTGACCCGCGCGACCATCTCCTCGACAGTCGTCTGCTTCGCCTCGATCTCACCCAGCGCGGGGAGTACGTCGCCGATGTACCGCAGGAAGCTGGCGTTCGGACCGACTACCAGTACGCCGGCCCGGCTGAGCTGGTCGCGGTACGCATAGAGCAGGTACGCCGCGCGGTGCAGGCCGACCGCGGTCTTTCCGGTACCGGGCGCGCCCTGGACGCAGATCGTCTCGTCGACACCGGCCCGGACGATCACATCCTGCTCCGGCTGGATGGTGGCGACGATGTCGCGCATCGGACCGGACCGGGGACGCTCGATCTCAGCATCAAGGATGTCGCTGTGCTGGTCGGCCGCACCGCTAGCGGTCAGGTCCTCGTCCTCGAACGCGGTCATCTCGCCGTGCGTGAAGCCGAACCGGCGGCGTACGCCGACGCCCATCGGCTCGGTCTTGCTGGCCCGGTAGAACGGCACCGAGATGTCCGCGCGCCAGTCCACCACCAGCGGCTCGCCCAGCGCGTCGTTGACGTGCCGCCGGCCGATGTGGAACGTCTCCTCGGTCGGCTCCAGGTAGTCCAGCCGCCCGAAGAACAGCGGTACGTCCGGGTCGTCCTCCAGCTCCTTCATCCGCCGGAAGATGGCGGCCTGCAGGAACTCCTGGTTGACCCGGTCCGCGCTGTGGATCTCCAGCGCGCCGGTCTTCTCCCGCATCAGCGCCAGCGCCGCCCGGGAGGTCTTCAGATAGTCCTTCTCGTTCTGAAGGGTGTCGGACGTGTCTGAGGGCATGCTGAAACCTCCGGCGAGTAGGGGAGCCCAGCCACGTTACTTGAGCACCCTGCGCGGTGGAACCGAATTACGGGTCAGTGGCCGATAAGCGCGCAGCCCCGGCCGGAGCAGGAACGGCAGGCTGGCCGCCAGCAGGAGCAGGGCGACGATCCCGTCGAGCCAGTAGTGGTTGGCGGTCACCACGACCACACCGAAGGTGATGAGCGGGTGCAGCAGCCACAACCAGCGCCACCGCGAACGGGTGATCAGGATCATCGACAGCGCGATCAGCGCGGCCCACCCGACATGCAGACTCGGCATGGCGGCGAACTGGTTCACCGGGCCACCGGAGCTGTCCGGGCCGTAGACGGACTGGTCGTACAGCAGGCCGGTGTCGACGAACCCGGGCAGCATCCGCGGCGGCGCCAGCGGGAACACGATGTGCCCCACCGTGGCGAGCGCGGTCAGTGACACCATCGTCCACCGGACCTGCGGGTACGCCTTCGGCCGCCAGATGCTCAGCCAGAGCAGCACGATCGCGGTGAGCGGGGCGTGCACACTCGCGTAGTACACGTTGGCGCTCTTGAGCAGTTGGGGGAACTGCATCGCCCACTGCTGGACCGACGCCTCGTCCGGCAGGTGCAGCCAGCTCTGGAGCGACAGCACCTCGTGGGCGTGGTCGAACGCCGACCCGGTGTGCCGGGCCGCGATCTGTCTGCCCAAGCTGTAGATCAGGAACAAGGTCGCCAGCAGTACTGCTTCCCGCAATACCCGCCAGACGACCTGTGACCTGCTCTGTCCTTGTTCAGTTTCCCCACCCAGCCCCACCGGCTCCAGCGCCTGCGTCCCCATAGCTTTCGACGGTACTCGCCGTTTGCTCAGGTTTTACTCAGGCGCAACCCTGGCGTTGCCCTGGGCAACCCCCGAGCGACGGTTCGATCTGGCCGTCACGCCACCGCGATCAGCCCTTCACGGCGCCGGTCAGCACGCCCTTGGCGAAGTGCCGCTGCAGGAACGGGTAGATCAGCAGGATCGGAACAATCGACACCACCAGGATGGCCATCTGGATCGAGGCCTGTGGCGGCAGCAGCTCGGTGCCCAGTTCGGCGCTCCCCAGCTGGGTGTCGTTGATGACGTACGTCCGGAGCACCAGCTGCAACGGCCAGAGCTTGGAGTCGTTCAGGTAGAGCAGTGCGGAGAAGAACGCGTTCCAGTACGCCACGGCGTAGAACAAGCCGATCACGGACAGTACGGCTTTGGACAGCGGCAGCACGATGTACGAGAACGTCTTCAACTCACCCGCACCGTCGATCCGGGCGCTTTCGGTGATCTCGGCCGGCAGGTTCATGAAGAACGCCCGCAGCACGACCACGTTGAACGCACTGATCATCGTCGGCACGATCAGCGCCCAGATGCTGTCCAGCAGGCCGACGCCCTTCACGGTCAGGTACGTCGGGATGATGCCGGGGGAGAACAGCATGCTGAACAGCACCACCAGCAGGATCGGGCGTCCGGCGGTGAACCCGGGCCGGGCCAGCGCGTACGCCAGCAGGCACGACACGGTCAGGCTGAGCAGCGTACCGATGACGGTCACGAAGATGCTGACGAACAATGCCCTGGTGACCACGCCGCCGGAGAACAGCGACTGGTACGCGGCGAAGTTCACCGACTTCGGGAAGAGCACCAGCCCGCCGGACTCGTTGATCTGCTTGTTCGGTGCCACGCTGGTCGAGATCACGCCGACGAACGGGATGATCACGACCGCGCAGAACACCAGCAGTACGAGCCCCTTGAAGATGCGCATCGGCCACGACGGCATCGGTACGCCCTGAACAATTCTCCTGGGCACGATCTTGCGACTCATCGGGAGTACACCCCCTGCTCTCCGAAGATGTGCGCCACCTTGTTCGCGGTCAGTACGAGGATCACGCCGACAACGCCCTTCACCAGGCCGACCGCGGCCGCCACGCCCCAGGCACCGCCCAGCACGCCGTTGTTGTAGACGTACGTGTCCAGTACTTCACTGACGTCCCGGCCGACCGCCTGTTGCTGCAGGATGATCTGCTCGAACCCGACGGTCAGTGAGTCGCCCAGCCGCAGGATGAACAGCAGAATGATGATTCCGCGCAGACCGGGCAGCGTGACGTGCCACAGCTGCCGCATCCGGTTCGCACCGTCGACACTCGCCGCCTCGTACAGCTGGGAGTCGATCTGGGACAGCGCGGCCAGGAACAGGATGGTTGCCCACCCGGTGTCCTTCCAGATGATCTGCGACGTCAGCAGTACGTGGAACAGCTCGGAGTTCCCGATGATGTTGATCGTGGTCAGGTCATGTGAACGCAGGTAGTTGTTCAGCAGGCCGCTGCCGCCGAGCATCTGCTGGAACAGCGCGACCACGATCACCCAGGACATGAAGTGTGGCAGGTACAGGATGCTCTGCGCGATCCGCTTGATCCGCTCCGAGAACAACGAGTTCAGCAGCAGAGCGAGCAGGATCGGCGCCGGGAACACGAACACCGACTGCAGACTGGTCAGGATCAGCGTGTTCTTCAGCGCCCGCAGGAAAGCCGGATCGCCGTTGAAGATGACGCTGAAGTTCGCCCAGCCGGACCAGTCGCTCCCGCCGATGCCGAGGAACGGCTGGTAGTCCTTGAACGCGATCACGTTGCCGAGCAGCGGCACGTAGTGGAACGCGATGATCAGCGCGGTACCGGGTAGTGCGAACAGCAGCAGCACCCGGTCCCGTACCAGCCGCCGGCCCAGACTGAGCTGCTGCCCCGGCTGCTTCGTGGTCCTTTGCAGCATCTACTTCCCTGCCGTGTCTGCGTGAGCCTGCTCGAGCTCGGTCCGGATCTTGTCGCCACCGGCGGACTTCCAGTCCTGTACGCCCGCCGCCCACGCCGACACCGGCTTCTTGCCCTGCACGATCTGGTTCTCCAGGTCGAGCATGGTCTTGTTCAGCTGCGCCTGCTTCTTCGACAACGTGTCGGAGTACAGGCCGTACGAGGCGTCGTACACGAGCCGGTCCGCGACCTTCTGCTGGATCGCGTGCTGCTTCTGCGGTACGTCAGGCTTGCCGGCCCAGTAGAGCGCCAGCGTGCTGTCGCTGATGTACTGCAGGCCGATACCGGTCTCCACAGTGCCGACCTTGGTCGGTATCGGGTCGGTGCCCTGCAGCGTGTAGTGGCGGCCGGCCACGCCGTACTTGCGGAACAGGTACTCCTCGGTGCCGAACGGCGCGGCCATCCAGTTGGCCACCTTCAGCAGCGTCTCGGCCGAGTGCTTGCTGTCCTTGCTGAACGAGGTCACGTTGTTCAGCGCCGAACCCATCCACGGCTTGCCGTCCCCGCTGTCGAAGCCGGGGACGTCCATCATGTTCACGCCGAAGGTCGGATCGCCGGTGTTGTCGGCGTAGTACTGGTTCCAGGCCACGAAGCTGTCGTAGTCGAAGGCCGCGATCCCGCCGTTGAACCACTGCTTGCGGGCGCTCGCCTTGTCGTTGAACGCGTCCGGATTGATCACCCCGGCGGCGACCATCTTGCGCGCGGCCTCCAGTGCCTGCTGCTGCGCCTCGTGCTCGTGCATCGAGCTGAACTTGCCGCCGTCCTGCTTCCAGACGTTGGGGATCCCCAGCATCATCCGGATCGTCGAGATCGGCACCCGGGTCCAAGCCCACTTGTTCTGCTTGGGCGCGGTCATCTCCTTGGCCAGGTCGAAGAACTCCTGGAAGTTCTTCGGTGCCGGGTTCTTGATGCCCTTCGCGGCGAGCAGGTCCTCGCGGTAGAGCGCCAGCGACGTACGCGACATCCCGCGCGGCACCGGTACGCCGTAGATCGCGCCGTTGAAGACACAGCCCTTCCAGTACTCGGACGGGATGTTCGCCAGGAACGGGTACTTCTTCGCGGCATCGCCGGATAGGTGCTCGGTCAGGTCCATGCACTTGGACTTCACCAGGCCGGGGATCTGCGGGGTGTCGGTCGGGATGTTCAGGATGTCCGGCAGGTCACCGCCGGCGATCCGGGTGGCGAACTTGTCCTTGTACTCGTCGTTGGACGCCATGCTGATCTGCAGTTCGGAGCCGAGGCGCTTGTTCACCTCCTGCCAGAACTGGTTCTGGTCGGCGGCCGGCGGGATCGCGCCGGGGATGTTGGTCATGAAGGTGATCGGCTTGCCGTCGCCGGGCACCTCGGTGATCGCCTTGACCGGGTTCGCCGGGTACTTCAGGAAGCCGTCCAGCACCACGTCCGTACCCGGCAGGTCCGGCTTGATCTCGCCGTACTTCGTGTACGTGGGCAGCTTGACGGCCGCGTTCGCCGCGGCGGCGTTCTTCTTGTCCGACGCGCACCCCGCCAGCAGCGGCGTACCCGTGACCGCGACAGCGGCGGCGGCGGCGGCCAGACCGCCGCCGAGGAAAGATCTTCTGCTGACTGGCATGAGGCCTCACTTCCATCGGAGGGCCACACCATGACATAGTACGTCCTATGTCTTCAAGAGTCGGCGCGACGGAAATCGTCTTCGACCCCGCCGGGAGCGGCTATCACACGTTCCGCATCCCCTCGGTGCTGGCGAACGGTCCGCTGGTGCTGGCGTTCGCCGAGGGGCGGCTGCACGGAGCTGGTGACGCCGGCGAGATCGAGATCGTGCTGCGGCGCTCCCTCGACGGCGGCCGGACCTGGCTGCCCCTGCAGGTGGTGTCCGCAGCGCCCGGCAAGACCTGCGGCAACCCGGTGCCGTTGCTGGACCCGCTGTCCGGGGACATCGTGCTGGTGACCGTGCAGAACGGTGCCGACGCAGTGGAGATGTCACTAGCTCGCGGCACTGATCCGGTCGACGGGCGGCGCGTGTTCGTGCAGCGGTCTTCTGATGACGGTGCGACCTGGAGCGACACTGCGGAGATCAGTGGGGAGGTCAAGCCGGCTGACTGGGGCTGGTACGCGACTGGACCGTGTCACGGCATCACATTGCGCTCGGGGCGGCTGGTTGTCCCGGCCAACCACTCGCACGTACCCAGTGAGCCGGTGGAGGACCTGATCCGGCTTAACGGCGGTCACTGCATCTACAGCGACGACGGCGGCCGTACCTGGGCGGTTGGCTTCGTGGACCGCAACGACGGGCCGGAGATCAACGCCAACGAGACCACAGTGGCTGAGCTGCCTGATGGGCGGTTGTACTTCAACGCCCGCAACCACCAGGGCACCGGCCCGGCTCGCGTACACGCCTGGTCGTCGGACGGCGGTCAGACGCTCGATGCGCCGTACGCAGGCATCCCAGAGATCACCGCACCGGGTATCCAGGGCAGTGTGCTCTGTCTGCCGGACGGGCGGTTGCTGTTGTCCACACCGGTGAACCCGACGTCGCGCCGCGAGCTGACCGTCTTCGTGTCCGAGGACGCCGGTACGTCGTGGAAGCCGGCCCTGGTCGTGCACGAAGGCATGGCCGGGTACTCCGACCTGGTACTGCTCGCCGACGGCTCGGTCGGCATCTTCTACGAGGCCGGTGAGACCTCGTCCTTCGCAACCCTGCGCTTCGCCACATTCGCCCTTTGAGGTTGGGAGACCCCTTGACCGCACCCGCCCAGAACCCCGCTCCCTTGACTGGTGTCGTACCGCCGCTGGTCACTCCGCTGACACCCGAGTACGACGTCGACACCGCATCGCTGGTCCGGCTGATCCAGTACCAGCTGGCCGGGGGTGTGGATGGGGTGTTTGTCCTCGGCACCTCCGGCGAAGGCACGTTCCTGACCGACGAACAACGACAGGTCGTGCTGGAGACCACTGTCGCGGAGGTGGCCGGGCAGGTACCGGTGCTGGCTGGTGTGATCGACACATCGACCGGCCGGGTCGCTTCCCACGTTTCGGCTGCACTGAAGGCAGGTGTGGACGCACTGGTGGCGACGGCGCCGTTCTACGCGGCGACACATCCGGCGGAGATCGAGCGGCACTTCGTACGGCTGAAGTCGTTGGCCGGTGACACGGCGATCTATGCGTACGACATCCCGTCCCGGGTGGGTACGAAGCTGTCCGCGTCCCTGATGCTTTCGCTGGGGGAGCAGGGGGTGATCGCCGGGGTGAAGGACTCGTCGGGGCAGGAGACCAGTCTGCGGCAGCTGGTGATCTCGCGGCGTGAGCGGGGTCTGCGGGACTTCGCTGTGATGACCGGTTCCGAGGTGACAGTTGACTCGTCGCTGGCGTTCGGTGTTGATGGAGTTGTACCCGGGCTGGGGAACGTGGACCCGGCCGGATACGTGCGGTTGTTCAAGACCGCGGTGGCCGGGGACGCCGCGGCCGCGCGGGAAGAGCAGGACCGGTTGTTCCGGTTGTTCGAGATCATCGAGGTCGCGGACCGGTCGCGGATGGGCGCCAGCTCGTCGGCGCTGGGCGCGTTCAAGGCCGGGTTGTACGTACTGGGCGTGATCGACTGCCCGGTGACGGCGTACCCGTGCATTCCGCTCAGCGACACGGAGATCGACGCCATCCGGCCGTTACTGGACCGTGCCGGATTACACTGAGCGGTCCTGACCAAGGGAGGCCGGCAGTGACAACGGGTGGGCTCAGCCGGGCACGAGGTGCGGCTGGAAACCAGACCTTCATCCGGGACGCGATGAAGTCGTACATCCTGGAGCGCGGTCTGAAGGCGGGTGACCCGCTGCCGAACGAGCAGGACCTGATGGCGCAGCTGGGCGTCGGCCGGCACCCGCTGCGGGAGGCGATGAAGGCGCTGCAGGCCGTCGGCATCATCGAGATCCGGCACGGCTACGGCACGTACGTCGGCGAGGTGAACCTGCAGTCCCTCGAGGACGGTCTGGCCTTCCGGATGTCCCAGTCGATGTCCGGCGACCTCCGGGACGTACAAAACGTCCTGGAGGTCCGCCAGGCCATCGAGGTCGGCCTGGCGGACGACGTCGTCCGCCAGTTCCAGGAGCACGGCTACGACACCCTGGAACCGATCGTCGAACGCATGGAAGCCCAAGCCGCCGAAGGCAACTACTTCCCCGCCGAGGATTGGGCCTTCCACCGGGCCCTCTACGAGCCCCTGGGCAACGCCCTGGTCATCGATCTGCTGTCAGTCTTCTGGCGCACCTTCGCCCAGGTCGACGCCCGCCTCCCCGGCGCCCGCTACACCCCCGCCGACGCCGCCGCCTGGCACCGAGACCTCCTCCAAGCCCTCACCACCGGCGACCCCACCACCTACGCCCACTCCATGAAATCCCACTTCAACGGCATCCACACCCGCCTCGGCGAATAACTCTTACGTGAAGAGGTTCTCCGCGTCGACGATCGTCCCCCTCCACCGTCTTTTTCTTTTTGGTTAGGTGAAGAGGTTCTCTGCGTCCACGATCGTGTACGCATAGCCCTGCTCGGCCAGGAAGCGTTGGCGGTGGGCGGCGAATTCTGCGTCGATGGTGTCTCGGGCGACGATGGAGTAGAAGCGGGCGGTGCGGCCGTCGCCCTTGGGGCGGAGGACTCGGCCCAGGCGCTGGGCTTCTTCCTGGCGGGAGCCGAAGGTGCCGGAGACCTGGATGGCTACCGACGCCTCGGGGAGGTCGATGGAGAAGTTGGCGACCTTGCTGACCACCAACCGGGTGATCTCGCCGGCGCGGAACGCGTCGAACAGCCGCTGCCGTTCGCGGACCGTCGTCTCGCCCTTGATCACCGGGCATTCGAGCCGTTCGCCCAGCTCGTCCAGCTGGTCGATGTACTGACCGATGACCAGCAGCGGTTCGTCCGCGTAGTGGTCCGCGATCTGCCGCACCAACCGCGACTTCGCCGGTGTGGACGCCGCCAGCCGGTACCGGTCCTCCGGCTCGGCCGTCGCGTACACGAACCGCTCCGTCTGCTCCAGATCGACGCGTACCTCGACGCAGTCCGCCGGTGCGATCCAGCCCTGTGCCTCGATGTCCTTCCACGGCGCGTCGTACCGCTTCGGCCCGATCAGTGAGAACACATCGCCCTCACGACCGTCCTCACGAACCAGCGTGGCAGTCAGACCGAGCCGTCGCCGGGTCTGCAGATCAGCGGTCATCCGGAAGATCGGCGCAGGCAGCAGGTGCACCTCGTCGTACACGATGAGGCCCCAGTCGCGCGCGTCGAACAGCTCCAGGTGCGTGTACACGCCCTTCCGCCGCGTGGTCATCACCTGGTACGTGGCGATGGTGACGGGCCGGATCTCCTTACGAGCACCGGAGTACTCGCCGATCTCCTCCTCGGTCAGTGTGGTGCGGCGAAGCAGCTCGTCCTTCCACTGCCGCGCGGACACCGTGTTCGTGACCAGGATCAGCGTGGTCGCCGACGCCTGTGCCATCGCGGCCGCACCAACGATCGTCTTACCGGCACCACAGGGCAGTACGACAACCCCAGAGCCGCCGTGCCAGAACGAGTCGGTCGCCTGCTCCTGGTACGGGCGCAGCTCCCACCCGTCACGGACCAGCTCGATCTTGTGCGCTTCGCCATCGACGTACCCAGCCAGGTCCTCAGCGGGCCAACCGAGCTTCAGCAGGGTCTGTTTGAGGTGCCCGCGCTCCGACGGGTGCACTAGCACGGTGTCGTCGTCGAGCCGCTCGCCCAGCATCGGTTTGACCTTGTTGCTGCGCAGCACCTCCTCCAGCACCGGCCGGTCGGTGGTGACCAGTACGAGTCCGTGCTGCGGGTGCTTCTCCAGCCGCAACCGCCCGTACCGATCCAGTGTCTCCGCGATGTCGACCAGCAACGAGTGGGGGACCGGGTAGCGGCTGTAGCGCAGCAGCACGTCGATCACCTGCTCCGCGTCATGCCCGGCGGCCCGCGCGTTCCACAACCCCAGTGGAGTCAGCCGGTACGTGTGTACGTGCTCCGGAGCCCGCTCCAGCTCGGCGAACGGTGCAATGGCCTTCCGGCACTCATTGGCATCCGCATGCGCCGTCTCCAACAACAACGTCTTGTCCGACTGCACGATCAGTGGACCGTCTGTCACCCGCTGCTCCTAACTTCGCCCCGACCCTCCATTGTGCCTGACCCCACCAACAACCAGGCCGGGCTACTCCACGGCGCGAGCTGCCGAGATCCGGTGCAGGGCGTACGTGCGCGGGGTGTCGCTGGTGTCGTCGTACGCGGTCAGCCAGCCGTCGGCGACCCGGGCCGGTTCGACGATGCGTTCGGAGGAGTGGCCGTTGTGGTCGACGTAGGCGATCCAGGTACGGGTGTGGGACTCGGCCGCGTTCGTGAGCACGGCAATGGTCTCGGCCGGTGCGGCGGGCTCGGTGAGGCCCTCGTCGCCGGGGCGTTCGGCGGCGATCCGGTCGCCGGTACGGACCTTCTCGATCACCGCCTTCACCTGGTCGTCGGTCAGATCGAACGCGGACTCGCTGAAGTCCCGGCTGGTACGACGTCGTGGGGCCACCCCACGACGTGGCGCACCGGTCACGTGCACCGCACCGTCGAAGGTCTCGGCCAATGGCGCCAGGCCGGCGTCCCGCAACCGGCTCAGCACCATGTCCGGCGGCGACGGCGACACCACCACTGTCGGCGCGAGCCGGCGGAACCGGATCCCCGGCAGGTTCGACGTGATCAGCTGGGTCACCACGTTCTCGTCGTCACATCGCAGGTACGTAGAAGCAGTCCCCAACCGCAGTACGCCATGCCGTCGCGCCACGTCGTCTACCAAGTACGACAGCGGCTGCGGTACGGGCGTCCGCGAATGCTCTGCCAACCAGGTGTGCAACTGATCCGCCGTACGCCCCAGGTCGAACGCACGCCGCACCGAGCTCTCACTGAACCGGTAGACCCCTGCACCACCGTCGGACTCCACATCCGCCATCGCGGACAGCTCATCCTGTACGACCCGCACCAACGGCCCAGGCGCTACCGCAGTCAGATCAGCTTGCAAGAGCACCTCTGACACCGGCTCAGGCATCAGCGGGCTGATCGCCTCGGCCAGCTCATCTACTGTCGGCTCCGACCCGAGTAGCGGCGCCGCGTGCTTGGCCAGCGCGCCAAGCCCGGTCAGCCCGAGCAAAGCAGCTTCCGACACGCTCCATTCGACCAGGTCGTCCCGGAACTGCCCACCACGCCGCGGCCGGTGCCACGCCACCCAAGTCACTACAGACTCCGGTGACGGCGCCGTACCAACAGCTGCCTCGGCCAGCGCCCGTAGCGTCAGCACCCGGATCTCCGGTGCCAGCAGCCGCTCCAGGTCAGGCGCCAGTGCATTGATGAGGCGATCGCGTGCCGCCGCAGTACCGCCACCGCTGTCCCGCCGGCCGATCAGCCCAATCGCCCTGAGCCCGGAGAACCAGGCACTGACCAGCTGAGCCCACCGATGCGCCAGATCAAGCTCCAGCCAGTCGTCGTACGCACTGGTCGGCAGCCACAGCTCACCGGTCCCCACCTCGACCGCAGCGACCAGACCGGCCGCGTACGCGATCTCCAGTACGGCAGCGGCCGTCTGCTCTTCCGCACCGATCTTCCCGGCCAGACTGCGCAGCTCACGAACACCGACACCACCTGTACGAAGTACCGGCGGCGGTTCCGTACCCAGCTGCTCCAGCGCCCGGTCAACGAGCCGCACCAGGTCGAGAGCTGCACCGGCAGCGGCCCGGTCCGCAATGCTCGCCGACACCTTCTTGCCATCCAGCGGCGGCGGCACCGGCCTTGTCGACGCCAGCACCCGCCCGGCCCGCAAGTGCAGACCGATCTGCCGCGGCAGCACAACCGTGTTCGCATCTTTGGGTACGACCAGCCCGCGCGCCAGCAACCGCTCCACTGGCGTACGGGCTGATGCGATCGTCACTGGACGATCCGCCTTCTCCACTGACCCGGTTGGCGGACCCCAGGTCAGTTTGTCGAGTACTGCCCGCGCATCGGGACCAGCGTCCTCGATCAGCTTGTCCAGATCACCGAAATGCCGGGTGGTGCTTGGTCCGAGCCCAGCCGGTGTGGGACCGAGCAGTTCGTGTACGGCGCGGATCAGCCGCAGGTCGTCGTCCGTACCCCAGATCAGGGCCAGGTCCAGCAGCTCGGCTACCCGCGGTCGCACTACCTCCACTGGCTGGCCGACGCCCTGCGCCAGCGTGTTCAGGTCGACCGGCTCGGGCAGTGCGGACAGTGACTCGAGGAGGTCCACGCCGAACTCGTCCAGCCGGTTGATAGCGCGGGCGGCGGACGCGTTGCTGGTTGCGCGGGCCGACAGCTGGCCGGTGTCCGCGGGGATCGGCAGCGCCAGGTCGGGGCGCCGCCGGAGCAGTTCACCGAGCGCGGCGTCGTCCCAGCTCCGTAGCGCCTCAGCGAGGGTACGGGGGCGGGTCGGCTCGGTCGTGCTCATCCTTCCAAAGGTACGGCCCCACCGGTCCGCACCCCAAGGTCAGCCCCACTGGTCCGCACCCCAAGGTCAGGCCCTGCTGTCACTCCGCCGCGCCGGCGTGGCCGATCTGCCGGAAGCCGACACGCTTGTAGACCGCCGCCACCGCCTCGGACTCCGCGGACAGCATCACGACCTCCACGCCGTGGTCCAGCGCGTGCTCCACCAGCGTGGACGTCACAGCAGCACCCAGCCCCCGGCGGCGCATCGACGGCAACGTACCGACCCCGACGATCTCCGACACGGTGTCGACCGGCTGGTGGTTCCCGCTGGCAACAATGCCGTCCTCGGTAAACGCACCAGCCCCGACAGACACCCCACGCAGCATCCGGTCCCGCAACGTCGCCGCCACGTCCGCTGGTACTTCAGCGGCCGCAGCGTCCCGCTCTACCGGCCCAGCCGAGCCGACGCCCGTACCAGGCTCACTGAACGCCAGCCCGACCACCGCACGCGCCCGCCGCACCACGTCCTCATCCGCCGGAAGGATCTCGCAGCGAGCATCGGCTACTACCGGCCGGAAGTCGTCGCGCTCCAGCACCAGCAGCGGGTGCTCGACCACTGTCAGTCCAGCACTGATCGCAGCCGGTCCCAGCGACGGACAGGTCTCCACGACCCACTCGAAGCTCAGTGGGATCTCCAGCTCGGCACACCGCGCCCGTACGCGCTCGATGTCCTCCGGCGTGATCGAGACGCCAGAGCCCGGTACTGGACGCGCGTAGTACGGCCACACGGTCGTACTGCGGAACAGCGTGAACGGTCCGACCTGTTCGGCAACCGCACCGGACAGTGGGACGCTGTGAAGGTAAGTGTCGACTCTCGTGATCATCGCGAGGAAGTGAATCACCCGGAGCGGCCGAACGCCAAGGGTTATGTCGAAGTACGCCGATCGGCTCCGACGTGTCGTACGTCAGCAATGAGAGCCAAGGAGCGACAGATGCAGAAAGTGACGTCCGCGGACGGGACGGCGATCGCGTACGACCGGGTGGGCCGTGGCGACCCGGTGATCCTGGTCGGGGGAGCACTGTGCGACCGCAACTCGAACCGCCCGCTGGCCGACGAGCTGGCGAGCCGGTTCGACGTGATCACGTACGACCGCCGCGGCCGCGGTGACTCCGGCGACACCGCACCGTACGCAGTGGAACGTGAGGTGGAGGACCTGAACGCCCTGATCACGGTCCTCGGCGGTACGGCGGCCGTGTACGGGCATTCGTCCGGCGCCGGGTTGGCGGCGATCGCGGCGAGCAGCGGCCTGCCGTTCACGAAGGTCGCTCTGCACGAGCCCCCGTACGGTCCGGACGACGTGGACCCGTCCGACGACGGTGAGCGGGTGCTCGAGCTGATCGGCGCCGGCCAGGGTCGCGAGGCGGTCGAACTGTTCCTGATGATGACCGGCATGCTGCAAGCGGAGGCACTGGCCATCGCCGCCACACCAGGCCTGGCCGACCTGGCGCCGACGCTGGCGTACGACTTCGCCGTGATGGACTACGGCCTCAACGGTGGCGGTACGCCAGTGGAGCTGCTCCGCGAGGTCAAGCCCGAGACACTCGTACTCGCAGGCACCGCGTCAGCGCCGTTCATGGTCGACGCGGCGCACCGGATCGTGACGATCCTGCCGGCCGCCCGGTACGCCGAACTCACTGACCAGCACCACGCCGTACCACCGGAGGTGCTCGCTCCGGTACTGGTGGACTTCCTCAGGCGATGATCTCGATCGTCACCTTGTCCGGGTAGAAGGCCACGTGATCGCGGATGTCCGCGACCGCGACATACGGCTGCTCGTAGAACCACACCGCGTTCTCCCCGTCCGCTCCGGCGGGGAGGACGTTGTAGTACGCCGCGTCGCCCTTGTACGGACAGTAGGTCTGGTGCTCGGAGCGCTCCAGCTGCGTGAAGTCGACGTCGTCGCGCGGGATGTACTGCACCGCCGGGTAGTTCGCCTCCTGCAGCGACAGCGCGTCCCGGGTGTCCGCGATGACCAGGTCGCCGACCTTCACCAGTACCCGGTCCGGGTTCTTGCCGATGGTGATCGGGTGGTCCGGGCCAGGGGTCTTCACAGGTTTCTCCGCCATAACCGCTGCAACCCGTACTGCGCTGCGGCCATTCCCGAGTTCAGCTGTTCGGAGCTGGTTCCCCGAGCTCTTCCAGCTCGACCACCAGGCACGGACCGCCGTCGAAGGCGCCGCCGTCGATACCGAGCGCCAGCCCGTCGGCGTACAGGTGCGGGCCGGTCAGGAACTGGGCGTCGATCCCGAGCTGGTCGGCGACGATGCTGTGGCCGTGCACGATCCGGTGCCCGCCCAGGTGCTGCAGCATGATCCGGGCTACTTCGGGGCCGCTCGGTCCGCGGAAGGCGTACCGGGAGGTCATCCGGCGCCAGATCTCCCACCACACCTCGATGTCGTCGGAGTGCAACTGGGCGTGGGCGGCGGCGTTGATCTGGTCGCGGGTGTCACCCCACTCGACGTACTCCGAGGTGTCGGAGTGCATCAGCAGGTTGCCGGCGTCCAGGGCGAGCAGCGGCTGGTCGAGCAGCCACGCCACCTCCTCGTCGGTGAGCAGCTCCTGGTCCCGGTCCAGGCCGCCGTTCAGCGCCCAGGACCGCTCGAAGCTGCGCAGCGTCAGGCCGTCGTGCGGTACGAAGGTGTCACCGAACTTGTGCATCCCGAGCGCGAGGATCTCGTGGTTGCCGAGCAGCATCCGGATCGCGCCCGCCGGTGCTTGTGCGATCAGGGCGCGGACGTAGCGGAGTACGCCGATGCCGTCCGGTCCGCGGTCGAAGAAGTCGCCGAGGAACCACAGCCGGGCGTCCGTACCGGCCCAGTTGCCGTCGGCGTCGGTGAGGCCGGCGGTGTGCAGGGCGGCAGTCAGTTTGTCCAGGTGGCCGTGGACGTCACTGACCGCGTACACCCGAGTCATGTCATCCCCGCAGGGTCAGCACGACCAGGACGATGTTCAGGGCCGTGACGGCGGTGGCTACCAGGCATGCCGCGAGAGTAGTCGCCCGGCGGTTGACAAGGTCGCCCATGACGCGCCGGGATGCGGTCAATCTCACCAACGGCCAGAGCGCGCACGGGATGCCGAAGCTCAGCACCACCTGCGAAATCACCAGCGCGCGGCTCGGGTCGATGCCGACCGCAAGCACGACCAGCGCCGGTACCAGCGTGATCAGGCGGCGCATCGCCAGCGGTACATGGCGTTGCCAGAAGCCGTCCAGGATCACCGAACCCGCGTACGTACCCACTGAGGAGGAGGCGAAGCCACTGGCCAGTAGGGCGAGTGCGAACAGTACGGCGGGGAGCTGGCCGAGCCGCTCGCCAATAGCTACGTGCGCAGCGTCCAGGGAGTCGGCGCCGGTGCCTTTCAGGGCTGCAGCGGCCAGCACGACCATGGCGAGGTTGACTGCACCCGCCAGCGCCATGGCGACCGCTACATCGAGCCGGGTGGCCCGTAGTACGCGGGACTTGCCGCTGGGGGAGCGGATGGCCTTCCAGTGCCGGTCCGTCACCAGAGCGCCGTGCAGCCAGATCGCATGTGGCATCACGGTTGCGCCGAGCATGCCGGCTGCTAGTACGAGTGACTGTGTACCGTCCAGGTGCGGTACCAGCCCGCCGACCACGCCGCTGGCGGATGGACCGGCTTTGGCCGTTGATACGACGAAACCGATCAGTACTACCGCCAGCAGCCCGATGATCGCCGCCTCGAACGGACGCTGCCCGCGCTTCGACTGGTAGATCAGCAGGCCGAACGACACCAGACCGGTGATCACACCGCCGAGCAGGAGCGGTACGCCGAACAGCAGGTTCAGCGCGATCGCACCACCGACCACCTCGGCCAGGTCGGTTGCGATGGCTACCAGCTCGGCCTGCGCCCACAGCCCGGTTGAGGTGGAGCGCTTGAAGTGGTCCCGGCACAGCTGCGGCAGCGTACGCCCGGTGGCGATGCTCGCCTTGGCTGACAGGTACTGCACCAGCACAGCCATCAGGTTGGCGCCGACGACCACCCAGCAGAGCAGATAGCCGTACGTAGCGCCCGCGGCGATGTTGGTGGCGAAGTTACCCGGGTCGACGTACGCAACCGCCGCGACGAAGGCCGGTCCGAGCAACAACAGCCCGGACCGGTTCAACTGCCGCTTCAACGGAGCCGGTGCGTACATGAGAGCAGTGTGTACTACGCAACTACGCCCAGGCGAACAGCACCTCGAGTGAAACCTCCACCGTGTGCTCACCGGGCGTGATGTTCAAGCTGGAGTCGTACGCACCCTTGCCCAGCGCCGACACCGCCTCCGCCTGCATCGGAAACCCACGCTGGCTCTCCGCGATCGCCGTCACCGAACCGAGCGAGTACCCAGCCAGCCCGGCCAGCTGCTCCGCCTTCGCAGTGGCATGCCGGAACGCCAGCTCACGCGCCTGTACCAGCATCGCGCTCTTGTCCTCGATGTCGAACTGCAGCCCGTGCAGCGCCAAGCTGTTGCCCACAGCACCCACCGCCGCGTTCAGCAACGCGCCGAACCCAGTCAGGTCCTTCGTCTCCACCTGAATCGTGTGCGACGCCCGGTACGCGGTGTCGGTCCCAGGCTCCCGGTACTCCTGAAACACACTCACCCCACTGGTCTCGAGCTGCCCTTCCCCAACCCCCTGCCCCCGCAACACCGCAACCACCGCATCACTCAACCGCCCCACCGCATCCACAGCCGCAGCCACATCAGCAGCCACCTGCTCCACCCCAAAAGTCACCCGCAAAACATCAGGCAACCCACGAACCTGCCCCGACCCAACAACACTCACCCCAGTATCCATAACCGCCAGTCTCGCATCCGCTTAGCTGGCTCGGGGGATTATTCGGGCGGGGATGTTGTGGTGGTGGCAGAGGGAGAGGAGGGCGGTGCCGTCTATCAGCTGGAGGGGTTTGCCGTTGGCGAACTGGTAGCTGGTGGGGCCGAAGCCGGAGGTGGTGATGAGGATGCCTTTGGTGGCGCCGGCGTCCACGACGGTGCCGAACAGGTCGCGGACGGCGGAGGGTGGGACGGTGCGGGTCCAGAGTTTGGCCTGGACGACGAACTTGCCGCCGGTGATCGGGCGGGGGTCGTACGCGACGCAGTCGATGCCGCCGTCGGTGCCGCGGCGGAACAGTCTGGTGTCCAGGCCCATCCGGGTGAGCAGATTGTGGACCAGGTGCTCGAAGGACTCAGGGCTCAGGTCCAGTAGGTTCGGCCGGGCGTCGATCTCGCTGATCACGTCGACGGCTTCGATAGTGCGTGGGTCGGTCAGGTCGAACTCAAGCACCGGCTCCACCGGCTGTAGTTCCTCCGGGTGCCGTGACACCTCCGCCGCGAAGTAGTGCCGTACGCAGGCCACTGGATCGAGCTGGTCCAGTACGAGCGCCTGGTACTGCTCTCGTGTCGCCCGCAAGGTGATGAGACATGGCCGTACCGTCTGACCGGTCGTGAGGTCCACCGACTCCACCATGCCGTTGAAAACCACGGTGTCGACCACCTCGTACCGGTCACTGCCAAAGACCAAGTGCAGCGCCCGCAAGGCCAATTGCGCCACCAGCTGCTGGTACAGCCGCCGCAACTCCAACGGATCACGCGGCACGCCAAGCACGGTGTCCAGCGTGCGGTCGTACCGATACGACTCATCCGCCGGTACGACGCTGACATCCGGCAGGTCCCACTCCACCGCCAGCAGCGTCGATTCGGGTACGTACGCGACTTTGCGCCGGCGTGGAAAGTCCAGCGGCTCAGGTACGCGATCCAGCGCCTTGGTGAAGTAGCGCGTGACCGCTTCCCGATCACGGCTCCGCACCGCACGTTCGTACGCGTCTATCCGCGCATGCTGTTCGGCCATCGCCTCGTCGAGCCGGCGCTGGTGCTCCACCTGTTCCCGCAGCGCTCGCGCGACCCGCTCGCGGCGGTTCTCCTCAAAGGTCCGGTGCCGTTCGATCGCCTCGGCGAACCGGTCCTCCGCAGCGGCGAGCCGCCGCGCGAACCGGCGCTCGGCACCCCACCAGCGGAACCGGCCCGGCGGGTGGGGCACGAACGCATCCCAGACCGGTCCGGGATGCGCTTCGAGATCGGCCGGCGCGACCGTCGGCGGCGCCCGGCGCGGTGCCCGTTTCAGCGTCTGCAGATCGGTGCCGTGGACATCGACGGCGAGCGCGTCGGCCAGCACGCTGCCCAGGACCCGGACGTGTTCGCGCACCGCAGCGGTTCGCTGTGCCGCCTCCGCGGTGCGCCCGGGCGGACGGTCGCTGCGAGCGTGACCTGCCATGGATCGGTCCATCGCCTCACACCTCTCGACTCAAAGGTAACCGGCCAACCACGCTGCGCGACCGTTGTGACGGAGAGTTGGTAAGGACATTGCTTGCCGTCCACCCCCTGTTTCCTGCCGCACGTGCACCTGCAAACGCGCTGCAACCACCACCGAAACCACCACCGCAACCACCACAGCTGCTCTTGCAGCCCGGATGCGGTGGAGTGACGATGAAGAACATGAGCCTTCCGTCGTACGCGTCCGGGGTGTCCGAGGTGCCGTTGCTGGGCGAGACGATCGGGGCGAACCTGAGACGGACGATCGCGACGTACGGCGAGCACGAGGCGCTGGTGGAGGTCCAGACCGGTAGACGCTGGACGTACGACGAGTTCGGCGCCGAGGTCGAACTGGTCGCCCGCGGCCTGATCGCCCGCGGCATCGCGAAGGGCGACCGCGTCGGCATCTGGGCACCGAACCGCGCCGAATGGACGATCACCCAGTACGCAACCGCCTTGATCGGCGCGATCCTGGTGAACATCAACCCCGCGTACCGTACGCACGAGCTGTCCTACGCCCTGAACCAATCCGGCGTCCGCACCCTCATCTCGGCGACCGACTTCAAAACCAGCGACTACCGCGCAATGGTCGAGGAGGTACGCCCCGACTGCGCCGCCCTGGAAGAAACGATCTACCTGGGCACCGGCGACTGGGACGCGCTCCGCGACGACGCGAGCCGCATCACCCTCGCGGAACTCCACGCCCGCGAGGCCGAGCTGTCCTTCGACGACCCGATCAACATCCAGTACACCAGCGGCACCACCGGCTTCCCGAAGGGCGCGACGCTCAGCCACCACAACATCCTGAACAACGGCTACTTCGTCACCGAAACCATCGCCTTCACCGCCGACGACCGGCTCTGCATCCCGGTCCCCTTCTACCATTGCTTCGGGATGGTGATGGCCAACCTCGGGTGCACCACGCACGGCGCTTGCATGGTGATCCCGGCGCAGGCGTTCGATCCGGTCGCGACCCTCAAAGCGGTCCAGGACGAGCGGTGCACCGCCCTGTACGGCGTACCCACCATGTTCATTGCCGAGCTCGGCCTGCCGGACTTCGCCGAGTACGACCTGACCTCCTTGCGTACGGGCGTGATGGCCGGATCGCCTTGTCCCGTTGAGGTGATGAAGCGTTGTGTCGCGGACATGCACATGGCCGAGGTGGCGATCTGCTACGGCATGACCGAAACCTCGCCGGTGTCCACCCAGACCCGGCGCGACGACGACCTGGACCGGCGGACGTCGACGGTCGGCCGGGTGATGCCGCACGTCGAGGTGAAACTCGTCGATCCGGCGACCGGGCTGATCGTCGAACGCGGTGAACCCGGCGAGCTGTGCACCCGCGGGTACTCGGTGATGCTCGGGTACTGGGACGAACCGGAGAAGACCGCCGAGGCGATCGACCAGGCCCGCTGGATGCACACCGGCGACCTGGCGACGATGCGCGCCGACGGGTACGTGAACATCGTCGGCCGGATCAAGGACATGGTCATCCGCGGCGGCGAGAACGTGTACCCACGGGAGATCGAGGAGTTCCTCTACACGCACCCGTCGATCGCCGACGTGCAGGTGATCGGCGTACCGGACGCCAAGTACGGCGAGGAACTGTGCGCCTGGATCAAACTCAAACCGGGCGCGGACGCACTCGACGCGGATGCCGTGAAGGCCTTCGCCACCGGCCGGCTGGCGCACTTCAAGATCCCGAAGTACGTGCTGCTGGTGGACGACTTCCCGATGACCGTCACGGGCAAGATTCGCAAGGTCGAGATGCGGGCGAAGTCCGTGGAACTGCTCGGACTGACGTGAGCAGCGCACCGATCCCGAAGAGCGCCCCGAGTACGCTGACCGCGGTCCAGCCGGCCCGCTCGTAGAGCGCGGTCGACACGATCGCGCCGAGTCCGCTGCCGAGCGAGTAGAACACCATGTACCCGCCGATCAGCCGGCTGCCCGCGTCCGGCCGCAACGGATAGATCCGGCTCTGGTTGGTGACGTGGATCGCCTGGACGGCGAGATCGAGCAGGACTGCCCCGATCGCCAGTGCCACCAGGGTGTACGGCGTCCAGCCGATGACCAGCCAACTGGTTGCCAACAGCACCGAAGCGAGGGTGGTGACGAGCCGCCCGTGACCGCGATCGGCCAGCCGCCCGGCCGGTCCGGCGGCGATCGCACCGGCCGCGCCGATCAGCCCGAAGACGCCGATCTCGGTGTGCGACAGGCCGCGTTCGGTCAGGGGCAGCGCGATCGCGCTCCACAGCGTGCTGAACGACGCGAAGATGAAGAACGCGCGCAGGGCGCTCTGCCGGAACAGCGGCTCGGTCGTCCACAGTTCGATCGTTGACAGCAGCAACTTTCCGTAGCTCAACTCGACGCGTGGCTGAGGTTTCGAGCGGACGAGCGTCACCGAGATCAGCAAACAGAGTGCACAGGCAACGAAATACACCGCGCGCCAGCCCGCGAGGTCGGTGAGCGCGCCGGACGCGGTCCGGGCCAGCAGGATGCCGACGACGATTCCCGTAGTGATGGTGCCGACCGTCCGTCCGCGGCCGGCCGGATCGCTCAGTGCGGCGCCGTACGCGACCAAGGACTGCGTGACGACGGCCAATGCGCCGATCGCGGCGAGCCCGATGAGCAGAACCGCCGCGCTGCCGGCCAGGCCGGTGACCAGCAGCGCGACGGCCAGCAGCACGAACTGGAGCTGGATCAGCCGTCGGCGGTCGAGCAGATCGCCGAGCGGTACCAGGAAGAACAGGCCGAGCCCGTACCCGATCTGGGTGACGGTGACGAACAGGCCGACCGTGCCGGCGCTCAGCCCGAGGTCCGTGCCCATCGTGACCAGCAGCGGCTGGGCGGCATAGACGGTCGAGACCGCGATCCCGGCCGCGACCGCGAGGAACAGGCGGTGCGTGGAGATTGGTTGCATGTTGCTACCGTAAGAGCAGTTGGTAGCATGATGCAACCAGGAGGTGTGGGATGGTCAAACGGACCAGGTTCGACGCGGAGAGCTGCCCGGTCGCGCGGTCGGTGGACGCGGTCGGCGACTGGTGGTCGCTGCTGATCGTGCGGGACGCGTTCGACGGCAGCCGCCGGTTCGGCGATTTCCAGCGCAGTCTCGGCGTGGCGAAGAACATTCTCAGTACGCGGCTGAAGGCCCTTGCCGACAACGGGATCCTCGAAGTGGTCCCGGCCGGGGCGCGGCACGAGTACGTACTGACCGCGAAGGGTGAGGCCCTGTTTCCGGTGATCGTGGCGCTCCGGCAATGGGGTGAGGCGTTCGCGTTCGCGCCGGGGGAGAAGCACTCGGAGCTGCTGGACCGCCGCGATCACCAGCCGCTGCGCGCGCTCGAAGTGCACGCCGCCGACGGGCGCCTGATCGCGGCCGCGGACACCGAGGTACGCAAGCTCTGAAACCGCGCCGGCCGTAGAACTGTGCCGGCTTAAAGCTGTGCCGCGAACGCCTTCAGGCTCTGGGTCTCCTCGCCCCGCCGCCAGATCAGTGCGAGCCCCGAGTCGGGTACGCCCGTGAGCGGAATGCTGACGATGCCGCTCCGGAGGTGGTACGCGGCCGTCGGCTGACAGACGAGCATCGACCCATGCCCGGCCGCGATCAGCGACAACCCCTCCTGGAACGTCTGCACCTCCGGCCCGCGATGAATCAACGCGCCGCCCGGCGTCTGCGTGGGCGCCTGCGCCTGCCGCCAGTACCCCGGCGCCGGCCCCTTGAAGCCGATCAAGGTTTCACCGGCGAGCTCCTCGGCCTCGACGGTCGCGCGCCCGGCCAGCCGATGGCTGGTGCAGACGGCAAGCGTCTGCGGGTGCTTGGAGAAGGTCGGCCCGACGACCAGGTCGTCCTCGGCGACCGGCAGCAGTACCACGGCCGCATCGATCGCCCCGCGCCGAAGTGCCCCGAACGGGTCGTTCAGCGGTAGCTCGCAGACCTCGATCAAGCAGTTCGGGTGATCGGACTGGAAGGCCGAGACGGCGCTCAGGATCTCGTCGTTCGCCACGCCCTGGAAGCCGATCCGGAGCTTTCCCTTCACCTGTGTCGCGTACTCGCGCGCGTTCTCGACCACCCGCTCCAGCGCGACGTACGCGGGCCGCAGCGACACCAGGAACTCCTTGCCCAGCGGTGTGAGCGCGACCCGGCGGCTGGTCCGCTCGAACAGCGGCCCACCGATCCGCCGCTCCAGCGCTTGCAGCAGCTGGCTGACCCGGCTCTGCGACAGGTAGAGCCGTTCCGCCGTCCGGCCGAAGTGCAGCTCGTCGGCCAGTACCAGGAAGCACTCCAGCTCGCGGATCTCGACCGCCACGTACGCCACCACCCATCGATTAGCTCAGCTAATACAAGCATCTCCGGATCGTCGTTGTTCCCGGAACCATTCTGCCGCTGACTGGTGACATGACAACAATCTGCGCGGAGGGCAGCGACCGGGGGACCGGCAAGGTCCGGACCCGCGGCTGGGCCGCCTCGGTGACGATGGCGGCAACCGTGTTCACCGTGGTGACGGCCGAGATGCTGCCGGTCGGCCTGCTCACCCCACTGAGCTCCGCTTTGCACGTGACCGAGGGCGCGGCCGGCCTCAGCCTCACCGTGACCGGGATCGTGGCCGCGATCGCCCCGCCGGTCCTCCCGGCACTGCTCGGGAAACTCGACCGCCGCACGGTACTGAGCGCGCTGATGGTGCTGCTCGCGGTCGCCGCGCTCGCCGCCGCCATCGCGCCGGTCTTCGCGGTGTACCTCGCCGCCCGGGTCCTGATGGGGATCTCGATCGGCGGGGTCTGGCTGCTCGCGGTCGGGCTCGCGCGCCGCGTCGTCCCGGAGAACGCGGTCGGTCCGGCGACCTCGCTGATCTTCAGCGGGATCGGCATCGCCTCCGTGCTGGGGATTCCGGCCGGTGCGTACGTCGGCGAACTGGTCGGCTGGCGCTGGGCGTTCGCGGGTGTCGGCGTACTGTCGATCGTTCTGGCCGGCGCATTGCGCTATTACCTACCGTCGCTGACCGCCGAAAATGCAGTGCGGCTGCGGGATGTCGGGGCAGTGTTGCGAGTCAAGCAGGTCCGCGTGGGGCTGGCGCTCGTCGCGTTGATCGTTACGGGCCACTTCGCCGCGTACACGTATGTCCGGCCGATGATCGAGCCGCACACCGGGCCGGCGTTGATCGGCACCCTGCTGCTCGCGTACGGCGTGGCTGGTGTCGTCGGCAACTTTCTCACCGGTGCGCTCCCGCCGGTCCGCGCGTTGATGATTGTTGCCGGAGGCATCGGACTGGTCTCGTTCGCGATGCCCGTCCTCGGTACGACGTTGGCCGGATCGCTTGTTCTGCTGGTGATCTGGGGATTCTCGTACGGCGGTACGAGCGTCTCCGTCCAGGCGTGGGCACACGCGGTGGCGCCCAGTGCCCCCGAATCATCGTCCGCCGTACTTGTGGGGGTGTACAACGGATCGATTGCACTGGGCGCCTTCACCGGCGGCCAGGTGGCCGACCGGTTCGGGACGACCACGGTCACCTGGCTTCCCGCGGTCCTCGCGACCGCGGCGCTGGTCCTGCTGCTGGCGAACCGCCCCGCCTACCGCACCGCCTATCGCACTGCCGCCAGCGCGGCCGAGTCCTCGTCGCCGAAGGTGTCCTCGAGCCGCTCCGGCGAGTAGTCGAGGTCGATCCCGGCCACGTCCGCGCCGACCGCCGACTCGATCGCACCGAGCCGGCGGGTGGCGCGGTCGCCCGCGTACGTCATCAGCGCCGTCGGGTTGATCTCGGCCGGGAGCTCGGGCGAGTTGTCCATCGCCCACTGGATCTGGGTCAGCGCGTGCGGAAGCAGTTCCTCCATCGTGCCGGTGACGATCTTCCAGTTCGACTCGTCCGCGGCGACATGGCGGCGGCAGGTGAACGTACCCCAGGCCATGTGCCGCCGCTCGTCGTCGCCGATCCGGCGGATCAGTTCCTGCATGCCGGGCAGCACGCCACGCGCCGTACACAACAGGTTCCACGCGTGGTACCCGGTCAGGGCCAAAGTCCCTTCCACCACATGGTTGTACGTCACCGAGGCACGTACTTGATTCGCCGGCGACGGATCGTGGGCGAGTGACTTCAGCGCGACCGGCAGCGCCTCGTAGAAGATCGCGCGGTACCCCGGGTTGTTCTCGACGTAGTGATGCAGGTCCTCGGTGACGCCGACCGCGTCCAGCCAGAGCCGGAAGACCGCGGTGTGCTTGGCCTCCTCGAAACAGAATTGGGTCAGGTACATCTCGTCGCCGAATCGTCCTTCGGCCGCCATCGCCTGCAGGAACGGCTGCAGGTCCTCGGTCACCGCCTCCTCGCCGGCGATGAACTGGGAGCAGAGCATCAACGCGTTGTCCTTGTCGTTGGCGCTCAGTTCCTGCCAGTCCTTCGCGTCCTGGCTGAAGTCGATGTCGCGCGGATTCCAGAACTTGCGGTTGCCCTTGTCGAACAGGCGCAACGGCAGCGCGTCCCAGTTCAGGCCGCCGGACCGCAGCGAGCTGAAACCCTGCCGGTGCTGTGCCATCTCGTCGGGAAGAGTGCTCATGCGTGCTGCCTCCTGGATTCGCTCAAGAAGGGAGAGAGGACGCGAGCCAGCTGCGCAGCCACCACCGCGGGGGGAGGGCCCGGGGTGACGATGTGGCTGATGACGACGCGCAAGGCGACGTCGACGCAGCTGGTCGCGTCCTCCGCCGGCACCTCCGGCCAGTGTTCCCGGACGTGTGCGTCCAGCCGGAGGTGCGCCAGTTCCAGCACCTGCTGTCCCCGTGTCGTCAGCAGCTGACTGGCCTGGTCCGATCCCGGCTGGCCCAGCGCCGCCTTCACCAGCGGGTTCTCCCCGGCCAGTGCGAGCGCCCGTTCGACCGCGGCTTTGAGACCGTCGATCGGGTCGGACTGCTCGGCGAGCGCCGCGTTCACATCCAGCAGGAACCGCTCGGTCTCGCGTGCCGCGACGGCTTCCAGTACGCCCCACTTGTCGCCGAACTCGTTGTAGACGGTCTGGCGGGACACCCCGGTACGACGAGCCACCTCGGCCATCCGAAGCGCGTCGTACCCACCTGTTTCGATGGCGTCCTGTGCGGCATCCAGCAGCTCGTCACGCAGCCGGCGCTTGGTCCGATCCGCAAACGAGTCCATGAGGATGAGGGTTTACAAAAACGGCTCTGATGTCAAGTGGTCGGACAGTGTGTCTTCAGTTGTCAAGTGTGGAGTAGTGCGACGCGTCGCCGGTTCGGGGCGTACTGCGGACGCCGTCGATGCTCACCGGGACATCGCCCGCCAGCGTGATCCGGTGCAGCCGCCGCGGCAGGTCGTCGTAGTCCGCGACGCCGTAGTGCTGGGTCGCGCGGTTGTCCCAAATGGCCAGATCGCCCGGCTGCCACTGCCAGCGGACGGTGTTGTCCAGGTTGGTGACCCGGTTCTGCAGGAGCTGGAACAAAGCGGTCGTCTCGGCCGAGCTGAGTCCGACGAAACGGCGGACGAAATGCCCGAGGATCAAGGCGCGCTCACCCGTCTCGGGGTGTACGCGGACCACCGGATGCTCCGTCTCGAACAGCTTCGACTGGAACTGCTTCTGGTGTTCCTCGAACTTCACATCGACCCCGCCGATCCGGCCCTCGTCCGCGTGGCCCGCGTAGTCGTACACGTTGCTGTGTACTGCCCAGAGGCGCTCGACAAGTGCTTTCAGCGGCGCGGGCAGGTTCGCGTACGCGGTGACTGTGTTGGCCCAGGTGGTCGAGCCGCCGTACGCGGGCAGGGTGACCGCGCGGAGCAGGCTGACCGCGGGGATGCGGTCGACGAACGTGACGTCGGTGTGCCAGCTGTTCGCCTTGCTGTAGTCGGAGTCGATCGGCAGTACGTTCGCAGCGCCGTCGATGCTCTTCGAGGTCGGGTGCGCGAGCGTCGGCGTACCGAGCAACCGCGCGAACGCGAGCTGACCCGCGTCGTCGAGCTGCTCCTGCCCACGGAAGAAGATCACCTTGTGCTCGAGCAACGCCCGCCGAATCGCGGCGACGGTCTCGGCCGCCAGGTCCCCACCCAGCCGAACGTTCCCGATCACCGCCCCGATCGCCCCACCCACCTTGTCCACAGTGATCTCCGGCGCTTCCAGTTGCGTAGTCATGCTTGCTCCCTCACGGTCGGTTAATACATATAATCCAACTTGTTTACTAGCTTTTGAGGTTGTTTCGGGATGCGAGATTTCAGTTGCTGCTGGAGCACGTAAAGTTGGGGACGTGTCAACCGCCGCGATCCAGCCCACGCCCGATACCGCCGACGTGCCGGAGTTGGTGGTGGGGTTCGACCTGGACATGACGCTGATCGACTCCCGGCCGGGGATTCAGGCCGTCTGGGACCTGCTGGCCGCGGAAACCGGCGTCCCGATCGACACCGACCTGGTCGTCAGCCGCCTCGGCCCGCCGCTGACCTGGGAGATGGCGAACTGGTTCCCCCCGGAGCAGGTCGACGCGATGGTCGCGCGGTACCGCGAGCACTACCCGTCGCACGCGATCACCGGCAGTCTGCCGCTGCCCGGCGTGGCCGAGTCGCTGGCCGCGATCCGGGCGCTGCGTGGCCGGACGATGGTGGTGTCGGCGAAGTACACCCCGTCGGTACGCCTGCACCTCGAGCACCTCGGCCTGGACGTCGACGAACCGGTCGGTGACCTGCACGGCGCCGAGAAGGGCAGCGCGCTCAGCGAGCACAACGCGACGGTTTTCGTCGGCGACCACACCGCCGACATCGACGGCGCGCACGCGGCCGGTGCGATTGCGGTCTCCGTCGCGACCGGTCCGTTCACCGCGGACGAGCTCCGGGCGTACGGTGCCGATGTCGTACTGAACGATCTGACCGAGTTCCCGGCCTGGCTCGACGCGTACGTACTCGAGCAGCGGCTGGAGGCGCTGATGCGGCGGCTGACCACGTACGACAAGCTCGTCGTCGCGTTCAGCGGAGGCGCCGACTCGGCGTTCCTGCTCGCCGCCGCGGCCCGCGCGATCGGCCCGGCCAACGTCGTCGCCGCGACTGCCGTGTCGCCCTCGCTGCCGGCCGCCGAGCTCGAGCCCGCGGCCCGGTTCGCCGACGGTCTCGGCGTCCGGCATGTCACCCCGCACACGCACGAGATGGAGCGCGAGGGGTACCAGGCGAACTCCGGCGCGCGGTGCTACTTCTGCAAGGCCGAGCTGGTCGAGACGCTGCAGCCGATCGCCGACGAGTTCGGGATCGCCGCGATCGCCACCGGGACCAACGCCGACGACGCGATCGCCGGGTTCCGGCCGGGCATCCGGGCCGCGTTCGAGCGCGGCGCGCTGACTCCGCTGAAGGACGCGCGGCTGACCAAAGCGCAGATCCGTACCGCGTCCCGCAGCTGGGGTCTGGAGACCTCCGACAAGCCGGCCGCCGCCTGCCTGTCCAGCCGGATCGCGTACGGCATCCGGATCACGCCGAACTTGCTGGTGCGCGTCGATCGGGCCGAGCAGGCGGTCCGCGAACGGCTGACCGGGTACGAGGTCGAGAACGTCCGCGTCCGCGACCTCGGCGACGCTGCCTCGATCGAGATCGACGCGGCCCTGCTCGGCCGGGTGGACCAGCAGGAACTGGTCGACGCGGTGATCGCGGCCGGGTTCCCGGCGGCGCGGGTCGACCCGCGCGGATTCCGGTCCGGATCGATGAACGAGCGGTTGCCGGAACCGGACAAGTACCGCAACCTCTGAGCAACGCGCGGCGCCGCCGGTTCAGGCATTTCCCGGAGGCGCCGTCGCGCACCTTCACGTACGCTGGGCACCGGATCGGACCGCCCGTCCGATCGGCATCGACTGTTACCGACTGAAGAGGTTGCCGTGCCCGTTGGCAAGGTCAAGTGGTATGACTCCGAGAAGGGGTTCGGATTCCTCAGCAAGGAGGAGGGCGGCGACGTGTACGTCCGCGCCGAGGCCCTCCCGTCGGGTGTGACCAACCTGAAGCCGGGCCAGAAGGTCGAGTTCGGCGTCGTCGAAGGCCGCAAGGGCGAGCAGGCCCTGCAGGTGCGGCTGATCGACCCACCGCCGTCGGTGGCGAAGGCGATGCGGCCGAAGCCGGAGGAGATGCAGGTCGTGATCGAGGACCTGATCAAACTCCTGGACCGAGTCGGCGAGGGCTACCGCCACGGCCGCCACCCCGACAACAAGTCCGCCCGCCAGGTAGCCACCGTCCTCCGCGGCGTAGCCGACAAACTCGACTACTAACCCCCGCCGCCCGCACCCCGCCCGGCCACCGCTCTTTCGCGCCACCCTCCATCTCAGGGGTCAGCCCCTGAGGTGTGAACTGGTCCCCGAAAGTTGGACTGGCTGGGTAGGGAGCCTATGCCGTGAGGGT